>DASWOS010000027.1:0-12580 GCA_036398645.1 Dokdonella sp.
CGCCGGACGCAGCAGGTACCACGCCGGTACTGCGACCGTCGCCAGCAGCAGCGCCGCTTCCACGACCATCGTCGCCGGACGCCGCCAGAACGGCACCTCCCGGTGCGCCTTGCCCGACCACGGCGGCGCCTTCAGCGGCGCGCGGCCTTCCTCGCCGACCTCGAATACCGCGATCGGGTCCGGCACGCCCTTGAACCGGTAGCGGCCGTGCGTGCGCCAGCGCACCGTCTTCAGCCGCTCGCCGAGCTCGCCCTGCGCGCGGTGCGCGATGTCGTAGGCGACGCCCGACAGCAGGATCTGCCCCGGCAGCGCGAGCTGCATCAGCCGCGCCGCGATCGGCTTCACCAGCCCCTCGACCTCGACCGGCTTCGCGCCCTTCGCGACGTCGTGCGCCGCGTTGTCCCAGGTCAGCACGTCGCCGACGTGGATGCCGATGCGCGCCGTCGGCGCGGCCGCCTCGGCCGCACCGAACCGGCGCAGCTCGCTCTGGTAGTCGAGTGCGAACGCGACCGCCTGGATCGGTCGGTCGAACATCAGCAGGAAGCCGTCGGTCTTGTCGATCTCGCGGCCGCCGTGCCGCTCGACGAGCGCGCGCACGAGCCGGTCGTGCCGACGGAACAGCTCCGCGGCGCGGCGGTCGCCGAGACGCTGCACCAGCGCGGTCGAATCGACCAGATCGCAGATTGCGAGCGTGCGCAGCAGCGGCACCGCGGACGCGGCGCGCGCGGGATCGGGTGCAGGTTGTGCGAGTGCGCTCATTCCCGGATCGCCCCCGACGCTGCGCCGCCGCGCGACGCAACGTTAGCGTGCGCCCGGTCCGCGACGGACCGGGAACGCGTCTGCGACGAACCGCGGTGCCGTAATCCCCTGCGGCGCCGGCGGAACGTCGACGTCGCCGCTCAGGCCAGTGCGGAAACGTCGCGCGCGGCGCCCGACGCGACGTGGTGGCCGTCGCCACCGCGCCCCTTGACCTCGTACAGCGCCGCGTCCGCGTCACTGTACCAGACCGCCCAGTCCGCACCGTCCGCGCAGAGGCTGCCGCCGATGCTGACCGTGACGACGAGTGCGTCGCCGCACCCGGAGAAGCGCAGCGAGTGCACGGCCGCGACGATCTGCATCGCGCGCGCGCGAAGCTCCTCCTCGCCGGTGATCTGCATCAGCAGCGCGAACTCGTCGCCGCCGAGCCGGCACGGCAGGTCCGTCGACGACGCGGCGTTCTGCACTTCCTCGGCGATCGCGCGCAGCACCTGGTCGCCGACCAGATGGCCGCAATGGTCGTTGACCTGCTTGAAGCGATCGAGATCGACGAGCAGCAGCCCGAGCGTCGTACCCGGCAGGCGCAGCTCCGGCAGGCGCTCGAGATACATGTACAGGCCGCGCCGATTGCACAATCCGGTCAGCTCGTCGGTCTGCACGAGCCGCTCGGCGGTCGACAGCTGCGTGCGCGTCTGCCGCAGCGAGTCGAGCGTGACCATCAGGTCTTCGTTGCGCCGCTTCAGGCTCTGGATCAGTTGCTGCTCGCTCGCGACCAGATACGAGAACGAGCGCCGCATGAACTGCGCGAGCAGCCGCGGCTCGCCGGCGATCAGCGCGTCGAACGTGTCGTGGTCGACGATCAGCAGCGAGCTCGCCGTCAGCGCGACCGCGTTCGCGACGCGCGTGTGGCTGCCGATGAACAGCACGAGCTCGCCGAAGAACTCGCGCGCGCCGATCAGCTTGTCCGGCAGCCCGTCGCCGAACTCGAGCTGGATCTGTCCGGATTCGACGATGAACATGCTGCGGCCGAGCTCGCCGCGGCGGAAGATGACCTCGCCGGCGGCGACTTCGCGGCGACTGCCGCTGTCCGCGAACAGCGCGAATTCCTCGTCGGACAAGTGGCGCGGCAGCAGAACGGCGCGCGCCGGCGGCGCGGTTGCGCTCGACGTGCTCGTACCGACCGATCCTGCCGTGGCGCTCGACACACGAACCTCCCATCGGTCCGGTTGAGCTTCGAATGTTAACCGATGTTGCAGCGCGCCTCAGTACGCCGGACGACGGTTCGTGGCTGCCGGCGTCGGCTTCGCGGCTGGTCGTCGCCGACGCTATCCGCGCCGCGCCCCGGCGCGGCCCCGACGGCGCCTGTCCCGCGGCGCAACGCCGCGCCGCGCCCGCCGTTGCGAGCGTCGAGGCGACCGGCGCGCCTCGACGCCGCGGCGGTCCGGAGCCCGCTCTCCCACGGCGCCGTTCCGATCCGCCGGCCGGCGGCGCTCAGGCCGCCTGCTGCGACTTTCCGTCGCGGAACTGCGCTTCCTCGGTCGAGCCCTTCAGCGCGACCGTCGACGACTGGCCCTGCTGGATCGCCTGCGTGACCGCATCGAAGTAGCCGGTGCCGACCTCGCGCTGATGCTTGACCGCGGTGAAGCCGTGCGTAGCCGCGGCGAACTCGGCTTCCTGCAGCTCGACGAACGCCTTCATCTGCTCGCGCGCGTAGCCGTGCGCGAGATGGAACATCGAGTAGTTCAGCGCGTGGAATCCGGCCAGCGTGATGAACTGGAACTTGTAGCCGTAGCTCGCGAGCTCCTTCTGGAACTTCGCGATCGTCGCGTCGTCGAGATTCTTCTTCCAATTGAACGACGGCGAGCAGTTGTACGCGAGCAGCTTGCCGGGATATTTCGCGTGGATCGCCTCGGCGAACTTGCGCGCGAACTCGAGATCGGGCTTGCCGGTCTCGCACCAGACGAGGTCCGCGTACGGCGCGTAGTCGAGGCCGCGGCTGATCGCCTGGTCGAGACCGTTGCGGGTCCGATAGAAGCCCTCGACCGTGCGCTCGCCGGTCGTGAACGGCCGGTCGTTGTCGTCGACGTCGCTGGTCAGCAGGTCCGCGGCCTCCGCGTCGGTACGCGCGACGAGCAGCGTCGGCACGCCGCAGACGTCGGCGGCGAGCCGCGCGGCGTTGAGCTTCTCGACCGCCTCGCGCGTCGGCACGAGCACCTTGCCGCCCATGTGGCCGCACTTCTTGACCGAGGCGAGCTGATCCTCGAAATGCACGCCGGCGGCGCCGGCCTCGATCATCGCCTTCATCAGCTCGAACGCGTTCAGCACGCCGCCGAAGCCGGCCTCGGCATCGGCGACGATCGGCTGCAGGAAGTCGATCGAATCGTCGCCTTCGGCGTGATGGAGCTGGTCCGCGCGCAGCAGCGCGTTGTTGATGCGCTTGACGACGGCCGGCACCGAGTCGGCCGGATACAGCGACTGGTCCGGATACATCTGCCCGGCGAGGTTCGCGTCGGCCGCGACCTGCCAGCCGGACAGATAGATCGCCTTGAGCCCGGCCTTGACCTGCTGCATGGCCTGATTACCGGTCAGCGCGCCGAGCGCGTTGACGAAGTCCTCCGTGTGCAGCGACTTCCACAGCTTCTCCGCGCCGAGTCGCGCGAGCGAGTGCTCGATCGCGACGGTGCCGCGCAGACGCACGACGTCTTCGGCCGTGTAGTTGCGCCGGATGCCGTTCCAGCGCGGATTGTTGGCCCAGTCGAGCTTGATCTGTTCAGCCGTCGGCAGCGTGGATTTCATCGGAATGCCTCTCTGCGTGGATCGAAAGATGGAAGTGCCTGCCGCGCGCGGCCGCGCATCAGTGCAGCTTCGGATACGCGGCGAGCGTCAGGAAATCGGCGAGCACGTCGGCCCGCGTCAGCTCGGCGAGCAGGTCGGCCGCTTCGTCGACCTTCGATCGGCCCGGAATCGACGCCGCGGCGAGCGTTCCGCGTGCCGCCGCGAGCGCCGCGTCGAACGCGGCGAAGTCGATCGCGCCGCCGTCGTCGAAGCGCAGGCCCGGCCGGTGCAGCCACTGCCAGAGCTGTGCGCGCGCGATCTCCGCGGTCGCCGCGTCCTCCATCAGGTGATGGATCGGCACGCAGCCGAGGCCGTCGATCCACGCCGCGAGATAGCGCAGACAGACCTCGACGTTCGCGTCGAAACCGGCGCGCGTGATCGTGCCTTCGCTCGGCGCGATCAGCGCGTCGCGGTTCGCGACGACGTCGTCGCGCGCGACGCCGAGCTGGTTCGGCCCCGGCATGTGCTCGTCGAAGATCGCCCGCGCGATCGGCACGAGCGCCGGATGCGCGACCCAGGTGCCGTCGTGGCCGGCCTTGACCTCGCGCAGCTTGTCCGCGCGGACCTTCGCGAGCGCGGCGTCGTTCGCGGCCGCGTCGTCGTTGATCGGGATCTGCGCGGCCATGCCGCCCATCGCGAACGCGCCGCGCCGGTGGCAGGTCCTGATCAGCAGCTCCGAGTACGCCTTCAGGAACGGCACGGTCATCACGACCTGACCGCGCTCCGGCAGCACGCGGTCGGCGTGCGCGCGCAGCGTCTTGATGTACGAGAAGATGTAGTCCCAGCGGCCGCAGTTGAGGCCGGTCACGCGCGAGCGCAGCGCGTGCAGGATCTCGTCCATCTCGAACACGGCCGGCAGCGTCTCGATCAGCACGGTGACCTTCATAGCGCCGCGCGGCAGGCCGAGCGTGTCCTCGGCGTAGTCCATGACGTCGTTCCAGAGCGCCGCCTCGCGATGGCTCTCCATCTTCGGCAGGTAGAAATACGGCCCGCGCTGCGCGGCGTGCAGCGTCTTCGCGTTGTGGAACGCGAACAGGCCGAAGTCGACGAGCGCGCCGGACAGCGCAGCGCCGTCGAGCTCGAGATGCTTCTCCGGCAGATGCCAGCCGCGCGGACGCACGATCATCACGGCCGGATCCGGCTTCAGCGCGTAGTGCTTGCCTTCGGGCGAGGTGAACGTGATCGTGCCGGCGACCGCGTCGCGCAGGTTCGCCTGCCCGTCGACGACGTTCGCGAACGTCGGCGCGGTCGAGTCCTCGAAGTCGGCCATGAACACCTTCGCGCCGGAATTCAGCGCGTTGATGATCATCTTGCGGTCGACCGGGCCGGTGATCTCGACGCGGCGATCCAGGAGCACCTGAGGAATCGGCGCGACTTTCCAGTCGCCGTCGCGGATCGACTCGGTCTCGGCGAGGAAGTCCGGCAGCTCGCCGGCGTCGAAGCGCGCCTGTCGCGCACGGCGCGCGTCGAGCAACTCGAGCCGGCGCGCGTCGAAGCGCCGGTGCAGCTCGCCGAGGAACGCGAGCGCGTCGGCGCCGAGGACGCTCGCCTGGGTCGCGGTCGGCGACGCCAGCACGGTCGGCGCCTGCGGCGGCGCCTTCATCGGAACGGTCATCGTACGAATTTCCGGTTGGTGCTCTGCAGCAAGCAGCCTAGAGCGAAGTCAAAGTTTTGACAAAACATAGGTTTCAATGAAATGCATTAACATTGTCAATGGTCACCGTAATCTCCTGATCCGCCAATGAACGCACCGCCGCGAACGCGGGCGGCACGGCGCCGCAAGCCGGCGATGGGCGACGCGCCGGACGCCGGCGCCGCGTCCACCGCGCGCTTCTACTACAAGGGCAGCCGCCTGCGGCAGCTGCGCGCGTTCTGCACGATCGCGAAGCTCGGCACGCTCTCGCGCGCGGCCGAGGCGCTGTTCCTGTCGCAGCCGTCGGTCAGCCTGCAGCTGCGCGCGCTCGAGGAGGAGCTCGGCGCGCGTCTGATCGAGCGCCGCCGCCGCCGCGTCGTGCTGACGCGCGAGGGGCAGGCGCTCTACGAGCTCGCGCTGCCGCTCGTCGACGGCCTCGAGAACCTCGATCGCCAGTTCCGCTCGTTGCGTGCCGGCCTCGCCGGTGGCGAGCTGCACGTCGCGGCCGGAACCTCGACGATCCAGTACCTGCTGCCGGAATTCGTCGCGAAGTTCCGTGCGCAGCACCCGAACGTGCGGCTGCAGCTGCACAACGTGACCGGCAAGGACGGGCTCGCGCTGCTGCGCTCGGATCAGGTCGACTTCGCGGTCGGCTCGATGCTCGACGTGCCGAACGACCTGAGCTACGAACCGTTCCAGTCCTACGACCCGATGCTGATCGCGCCGCGCGAGCACGCGCTCGCGGAGCTGCGCGAGATCCGGCTCGAGGATCTGTCGCCGTACGGGCTGATCCTGCCGCCGCAGCGCCTGACGACGTATCGGCTCGTCGATCTGATCTTCCAGCAGCGCAAGGTGCCGTTCCACGTCGCGATCGAGGTCGGCGGCTGGGAGGTCATCAAGCAGTACGTCGCGCTCGGGCTCGGCATCTCGATCGTGACCGGCATCTGCATCGGCGAGGACGACTCGCGGCGGCTGACCGTGCGCAACATGAGCGCGTACTTTCCGCAGCGGAGCTACGGCGTCGTCGTGCGCAAGGGCAAGTACCTGAGCGCCGAGGCGCGCGCGTTCATCGACCTGATCCGCCCGGGGCTGTTCACGCGGCGCGACTATTGGGAACCCGGCCATTCCGAGCGCTGAGCCGCGACCGCGGCGCGCCGATCTGGCAGGATGCGCGACGATGCGCTTCCACGGCGACACGATCGATCCGAACGAGCCGCGCGGCGATCGCGCGGCGGCGGGCGTGCAGACCGGTGGCGCGGCCGCGCCGGGGACCCGCCGATGACGGCCGCGACCACGGATCTCTGCGACGCGGACGCGGACCTGCAGGTCTGCGCGCCGGTGTTCCGCGACTACGGCGGCCGCGTCGCGTTCTTCGGGCCGATCGCGACCTTGAAGGTGTTCGAGGACAACGCGCTCGTCGCGGCGACGCTCGAGCAGCGCGGCGACGCTCGCGTGCTCGTCGTCGACGGCGGCGGCTCGCTGCGCTGCGCGCTCGTCGGTGGCCGGCTCGGCCGGCTCGCCGCCGACAACGGCTGGGCCGGGCTCGTCGTCTACGGCTGCGTCCGCGACTCGGCCGAGCTCGCGAGCGTGCCGATCGGCATCAAGGCGCTCGCGACGCATCCGCGCCGCAGCGTGAAGGGTCTGCACGGCGGGCAGGCGCAGTGCGCGCTCGAATTCGCCGGCGTGCGCTTCGAACCCGGCGCGCTGCTGCACGCGGACGCCGACGGCATCGTCGTCGCCGGTACGCGGCGGACGCGCGCCGACTGAAGCGCGCCGCTCAGCGGCGCAACGCGGGCAGCGCGATCGGATCACGTCCGTGCAGGCGGCGCACGACGCGTGCGAGAAACCGCATCAGCTTCGGCACGAACCACGCGAGCAGCGCGAGGAACGCGGCGAGCGCGACGAGGAACGCGGCCGGGTGCTGCAGCGCGAGGAACAGGCCGCCGAGCACGATGCCGTCTTCGCCGACGCTCGCGGTCCAGTTGCTGAGCGGCTCCGGCGACGTGTTGATCACGGCGCGGCCGCCGCTCTTCGCGAGATGCGTGCCGCCGGTGATCAGGCCGCCGACGATCGCCGCGGCGGTCTGCGCCGCCGGCGTCGCGTCGCCGATCGCACCCCAGGCGAGGAACGCGCCGGCCGGAATCCGGATGAACGTGTGCAGCGCGTCCCAGACCGAATCGAAGCCGGGAATCTTGTCGGCGAGGAACTCGCCGAGCGCCATGACCGCGGCCGCGCCGAGGACCCAGGTGTGCTGCAGCACGACGAGCGCGTCGGGCAGGTGCAGGTAGCCGTAGCGTCCGAGCAGGCCGACGATGAAGATCGTCAGGTACAGGCGCAGGCCGCTGGCCCATGCGAGTCCGCCTGCCAACGCGATCTGCGACAGCGATTCCATGGCGCGCCCTCCTGCCGCGGATCGTAATCCCGCCGGACTTAATAATTCGTTTCGGCGGCGCGGACTCGCCGGTCGCTTCGGACCGACCGGCGGCGCCGCGCACGCCGGCGTTTCTGCTAGCGTTGGCGCCGGTTCCCCACGTGCATCGTGTGTCCGATGGTTCGCTGGCTCATGTTCGGCCTGCTCGCGCTCGGCGTCGCGATCGTCTTCGTCGGCAACACGCCGGGCCTGCTCGCGATCGGATTCGTGGCCGGGTTCGTCGGTCTGATCGGCTTCGTGTTCGCGCTCGCGGCCGAGCGCGTGTCCGCGACCGCGCGGCCCGAATCGATGATGGTCTCGCCCGAGGAGCTCGCGCTGTTGAAGAAACGGCAGAGCGCTGCGTCGACGCCGCGCACCGTCGATGCGGGCCGCGCGCCGCCGGAGCCGTAGCCGTAGCCGACGTCGGACGCGCGGCCGTCCCGCGACGTGGAGACGAAAAAGGGCCGGAAAGCCGGCCCTTTTTCCTGCGCACCGCGGATGAGGCGATCAGGTCGTGATGTCGACGTCCTTCGTCTCGCGCAGGAACAGCGAGCCGATCACGAACGTCATCGCGGCGACGACGACCGGATACCAGAGCCCCGAGTAGATGTTGCCGGTCAGCGCGACGAGCGCGAACGCGGTCGTCGGCAGGAAGCCGCCGAACCAGCCGTTGCCGATGTGGTAGGGCAGGCTCATCGACGTGTAGCGGATCCGCGTCGGGAACAGCTCGACGAGCCATGCCGCGATCGGTCCGTAGACCATCGTCACGTAGATCACGAGGATCGTCAGCAGCAGCACGACCATCGGCGTGTTGATCCGCGCGGGATCGGCCTTGTCCGGGTAGCCGCCGGCCTTCAGCGCGGCGCCGAGCTGCGCGTTGAACGCGTCGGCCTGGGTCTTGAACGCGGCTGCGTCGAGCGTCGTGCCCTCGAACGCGGTGACCTCGGCGCTGCCGACCTTGACCGACGCGACCGTGCCGCTCGGCGCGGCGACGTTCGAGTACGGCACGCCGCCCTTCGCGAGCGCGCTCTTGATCACGTCGCAGGAACTCTTGAACGTCTTCTTGCCGATCGGATCGAACTGGAAGCTGCACGTTTCCGGGTCCGCGGTCACGACGACCGGGCTCGTCGCGCTGGCGGTCTCGATCGCCGGGTTGCCGTAGTGCGTGAGCCCCTTGAAGATCGGAAAGTAGGTCAGCACCGTCAGCAGGCAGCCGAGCATGACGATCGGCTTGCGTCCGACGCGGTCGGACAGCGCGCCGAACACGACGAAGAACGGCGTGCCGATCAGCAGCGCGAACGCGATCAGCAGGTTCGCGGTCGAGGCGTCGATCTTCAGCGTCTGCGTCAGGTAGAACAGCGCGTAGAACTGCCCGGCGTACCAGACCACCGCCTGCCCGGCGGTCGCGCCGAGCAGCGCGAGCAGCACGATCTTCGCGTTGCTCCAGTTGCCGAACGCCTCGGTCAGCGGCGCCTTCGAGCCGCGGCCCTCGGCCTTCATCCGCTGGAACACCGGCGATTCGTTCAGCTGCAGCCGGATGTAGACCGAGATCGCGAGCAGCAGCGCCGAGATCACGAACGGAATGCGCCAGCCCCAGACGTCGAAGTCGGGGCCGAGCATGCTGCGGCAGATCAGGATCACGATCAGCGACAGGAACAGGCCGAACGTCGCCGTGATCTGGATGAAGCTCGTGTACAGGCCGCGCTTGCCGCGCGGCGCGTGCTCGGCGACGTAGGTCGCCGCGCCGCCGTACTCGCCGCCGAGCGCGAGGCCTTGCAGCAGCCGCAACGCGATCAGCCCGATCGGCGCGGCGACGCCGATCGACGCGTAGCCCGGCAGCACGCCGACGAGGAACGTGCTGAGGCCCATGATCACGATCGTGACGAGGAACGTGTACTTGCGCCCGATCAGGTCGCCGAGCCGGCCGAACACGAGCGCGCCGAACGGGCGCACCGCGAAGCCGGCGGCGAACGCGAGCAGCGCGAAGATGAACCCGCTGGTCGGATTCAGCCCGGAGAAGAACTGCTTCGCGATGATCGCGGCGAGCGAGCCGTACAGGTAGAAGTCGTACCACTCGAAGACGGTGCCGACGCTCGACGCGATGATGACGCGCTTGTGGCTCGTGCCGAGCGCGCCGTCCGGAGGAATCGATGATGCGACGTGTGCCATGTGCTCTCCCCATGCGCCGTTCGCGCGGCGAACGGCGCGTTAGCGTCTGTGCCGTCCGCCGCCGCCGGATTCGCGGCGGACGGCGGGCTCGTGGTTCGACGTCGTGCGGTGCTCGCTTACCCTAGGTGAATCGTCGTGCGAAATCGAGGACGCGAGTGTTTCCGTCGGATGACGTCCGGATGAAGCTTTCGAGTCGCTTTCGTTGCATCGCCGGCGTCTCCGTCCGGATCGCCGCCTCTCGTATCCGCGCGTCGCGGAAGCGCGCGCGTCGCCGCGCGCGCTCCGTCAGAAGTGGTACAGCGCGCTCAGGCTGAGCTGGTTGCCGGTCGTCGTCTTGCGCGCGATGCCGTCCGTGGTCGAGTCGAGTTTGTCGTGCAGCCATTCGATGCCGAGCTCGTACGCGCCGCTCGAGTACTGCAGGCTGAGCGCGGCCTGGCGGTTCTTCAGCAGGCCGGTCGCGCCGTTGCCGAGCCAGCGGATCACGTCGTCGGCGTCGGGCTTCGCGATCGAGTAGAACGCGTTGACGCTCCAGTTCGGCGTGAACTTGAAGCCGGCCTGCACGAAGCCGCCGGTCTCGTCGATGTCGCCGAACTGCGACAGGTTGCCGAAGATCTCGCCGAGGCCGCTGCCGGTGTAGACGAGGCCCTTGAACAGCCACGGACCCGGCTTCCAGCTCGCGCCGATCTCGTAGCCGGTGCTCTTCAAGCTGGACTTGATCGGCGTGTCGCCGGCGCCGTCGACGCCGCGCAGGTCGACCTCGCTGTAGTGCGCGACCGCGTAGGCGAGCCAGTCCTTGTCCTCGACGCGCAGGCGCGCCTCGACCTGCGGCCGGAAGTCCGAGTTGCCCGCGGTCAGGTAATTCACGTTGTTGCCGGGGCCGTTCCACGACCCTTCGAACGCGCCGACGTCGAGGCGCCATTTCGGACCCGACGACGCGCCGTGATTCAGATCCTGCATCCAGACGACGCCGGGGAAGCGCCAGCCGACGAAGCCGGCGCCGAAGCCGAGCGGAAACGCGATGTGCGTCAGCGAGGTCGGGATGTTGTCGAGCGGGAACATCAGCTCCCACTGCTGGCCGATGCGCACCTTGCTGCCGAGGTCCTCGTTGGTCAGGTCCATGTAGGCCTGGCGCAGCCGCGGCACCGGCTGCTGCTGGCTGTACGGGCCGGTGCCGTTGAAGCCGCCGAAGAAGTCCATCTCGATGCGACCGCCGCCGCTCCAGTTGTCGGTGAACTTCGCGCCGTTGAAGTCGAGCCAGAAGCGCGTGTTGCGCACGTCGAAGCCGCTCAACGTGCCGGACGAGCCCGGCACCGGGTACTCGGCGTTCTGGCCGTTGCCGAACGTGAAGTTCTTGTTCTGGCTGAACGCGGTCGCGCTGATGAAGCCGTGCAGCGCGACCGAGAGACCCGGCGCGGTCGTGAACACCGGCGCCGCCTCCTTCGTCGCCGGCGCGCTCGACGCGGCCGGCGGCGGCGCTTGCACGACCTGCGGCGGCGGCGCGGCGCGCTGCGCCTTGATCTCGGCCATCAGCGCCTGGACCTGGCGCTCGAGGTCGTTGACGCGCTGCTCGAGCACCGCTTCGCGGCGGTCGTCGGCGAGCGCGAGCGACGGAAACGTCGACAGGCACGCGAGCGCGAGCGCCGTCCGCCCGAACGCCTTTCCGTACCGGCTGGTCATGTCTATCCCCTCCCGCAACGCTGGCTGAATGCGCAAGCTGTCACACGATCGTCACACAAGCCATTCGCCAAAGGTCGGAGCCGCGACTAAAGTCGAAGCCGCGATCGGCCGCGTGCGCGGCGTGGCACACTTCGGCGCGCACCGCGAAGGAGGGCCCATGTCGAAACTGCATCCCGTTTCCGCGGCTTTCGCCGCGCGCGCGCGCATCGACAAGGCCACCTACGAGCGCGACTACGCCGAGTCGATCCGCGACGGCGACGCGTTCTGGGGCCGCATCGGCCGCCGGCTCGACTGGATCACGCCGTACTCGAAGGTCAAGGACGTCTCGTTTCGGCTCGACGACTTCCACATCCGCTGGTTCGAAGACGGCACGCTGAACGTCGCCGCGAACTGCGTCGATCGCCACCTCGCCGCACGCGGCGACAAGATCGCGATCCTCTGGGAAGGCGACGATCCGTCCGAGTCGCGCCGGATCAGCTATCGCGAGCTGCACGCCGAGGTGTGCAAGGCGGCGAACCTGCTGACGAACCTCGGCGTCGGCAAGGGCGACCGCGTCGCGATCTACCTGCCGATGATTCCCGAAGCGGCGATCGCGATGCTCGCCTGCGCGCGCATCGGCGCCGTGCACACCGTCGTGTTCGGCGGCTTCTCGCCGGACTCGCTGGCCGGACGCATCGCCGACTCGCAATGCAAGCTCGTGATCACCGCGGACGAAGGCCTGCGCGGCGGCAAGAAGGTCGCGCTGAAGGTCAACGTCGACGAGGCGCTGAAGCGTCCCGGCACGGCGAGCGTCGAGACCGTGCTGGTGGTGCGCCGCACCGGCGGCGCGGTCGCGATGCAGCCGCCGCGCGACCGCTGGTGGCATGCGTTGATGGAGGGGCAGCCGGCGACGCACGCGCCGGTCGCGATCAACGCCGAGGACCCGCTGTTCATCCTGTACACGTCCGGCTCGACCGGCCAGCCGAAGGGCGTGCTGCACACGACCGGCGGCTATCTCGTCTATGCGAGCTACACGCACGAATGCGTGTTCGACCTGCAGGAAGACGACGTCTACTGGTGCACGGCCGACGTCGGCTGGGTCACCGGGCACAGCTATCTCG
>DASWOS010000028.1:0-6139 GCA_036398645.1 Dokdonella sp.
ATGGCGGCCGGCATCAAGCCGCGCTACAACGGCTTCTATCGCGAGCGCAACGAGCCGCTGCGCGAGGATCCGAACCGCGTCATCCGCTTCAAGAATCCGCTCGACGGCAGCGTCGTGTTCGAGGACAAGATCAAGGGCCGCGTCGAGTGGAGCAACGACGAGCTCGACGACCTGGTGCTGATCCGTTCCGACGGCTTCCCGACCTACAACTTCGCCGTCGTCGTCGACGACGTCGACATGCGCATCACCGACGTGATCCGCGGCGACGACCACGTCAACAACACGCCACGCCAGATCAACATCTATCGCGCGCTCGGTGCCGAGGTGCCGCGCTTCGCGCACCTGCCGATGATCCTCGGTCCGGACGTGCAGAAGCTCAGCAAGCGCCACGGCGCGGTCGGCGTCATGCAGTACCGCGACGACGGCTTCCTGCCGCACGCGCTGCTGAATTACCTCGTGCGGCTCGGCTGGTCGCACGGCGACCAGGAGATCTTCTCGGTCGCCGAGATGATCGAGCTGTTCGACGTCGGCGACGTGAACCGCTCGGCCGCGCGCTTCGACGTCGAGAAGCTCGCCTGGCTGAACCAGCAGTACCTGAAGAGCGACGACCCGCGCGCGGTCGCGCCGCATCTCGAATGGCACCTGCGCGCGGCCGGCGTCGACCCCGCCGCGGGCCCGGCGCCGGCGGACGTCGTCGTCGCGCTGCGCGACCGCGCGAAGACGCTGAAGGAAATGGCCGCGAAGGCGCAGGTCTGGTACGCGCCGCTCGCGGCCTACGACGAGCAGGCGGTCGCCAAGCACCTGCGCACGCCGACCGCGCGCGCCGCGCTGAGCGCCGCGCACGCGGAGCTCGCGGCGCTCGGCGGCTGGACCGTCGAGAACGTGCACGCGGCGATCGAGGCCGCGGCCGCGGCGATCGGCGGGGGCGTCGGCAAGGTCGCGCAGCCGCTGCGCGTCGCGATCACCGGCACGCAGGTGTCGCCGTCGATCGACCACACGGTGTATCTCGCCGGCCGCGACGAGGCGCTGCGCCGCATCGACGCGGCGATCGCGAGAACCGGCTGAGGCGGCGCGATGTCGCTCGCGGACTGCTTCGGTGCGCTGAACGGCCTCGATGCGTCCGATGCGGACGCGATCGACGCGTCGCTGCGGACCTGCCTCGACGCCGCGCTCGATCCGTCGCTGTGGGTCTGGACGCTCGGCCTCACGCTCGCCTGCGCGCTGGTCGGGCTGTTCGTCGGCATCGCCAAGGGGCGCTGGCTGGCCGGCCTGCTCTGGGGCGCGATGCTCGGTCCGATCGGCTGGATCGTCGTCGCGCTGTCGAAATCCGGCTTCGTCGAGTGTCCGGACTGCGGCCGCCGCAATGCGCCGTCGGCGAAGGCCTGCCGCCATTGCGGCGTGAACCTGCGCGCGGCCGCGCAGCGCTCGCCGCGCGCGGACAACCGGCGCATCGACCGCGGCCGCGGCTGGTGAACGCGCGCGCCGCGGCTTGATTCGTGGTGCCGCGGCGCAATATCCGCAGCGCCGGCGTCCGCGCGCGAAAGCCACCCTTCCGCGTTAAGATGCCGGCGAGCCGCCGCCATGTCGCAGATCGCCAGCCCACGCCACGCACGCCACGACCACCGCCACGACGCCGCTGCGTTCGTCGGCGCGGTGTCGAGCGCGTGCGAGCTGCGCGGCCTGCGCCTGACGCCGCTGCGCCTGCGCGTGCTCGAGCTGATCGCGGCCGAGTCGAAGCCGGTCAAGGCCTACGATCTGCTCGACCGGCTCAAGGACGAGCACAGCGCCGCCGCGCCGCCGACGATCTATCGCGCGCTCGACTTCCTGCTCGAGAACCGCTTCATCCACAAGCTCGAATCGATCAACGCGTTCGTCGGCTGTCATCATCCGAACGAGGCGCACCAGGTGCCGTTCCTGATCTGCGACGTCTGCGCGAGCGCGTTCGAGGTCTGCGACGAACGCGTCTCGAAACTGCTGACCGAGCAGGCGCGCGATCGCGGCTTCCGCGCGCGCGCGCAGACGCTCGAGGTGCACGGCGTCTGCGCCGAGTGCCGCGCGGCCGGCGCTGCGGAGCCCGAATAGCATTCTCGCCGCGCGCCCGGCCGCATCAGGCGGCCGGGGCCTCAATCGAAGCCGTCCGTGAAGATCGCGTCGGCGTACTCGAACGCACCGATGTCGGCGGCCGGGGCCGGCGACGCGCGAATGCCCGGATCCGCGCTGGTCGTTCTCGAGGCTGTTGCGCACGCCGGCGTCGATCGCGCACGGACCCGGCCGCAGTGGAACGGTCTGGGTCGGTCCGCCGTTGTCGGAAAGGGTGCCGAGATTCGGCACGCAGGTCAGCGTGTCCGGCGGCAACGTCACCCGCGAGCTCGTCGAATCGACGAGATCGTGGTCGCCGGCGATCGTCGTCGGCCCCTGCGCATCGACGTCTTCGACGTATTTTCCCTCGTGGTTGTTCGACAGCAGCGTGCTGCTCAGGAAGACGCTCGCGTGCGTATCGACGAACAGGCCGCCGCCGTTGACCTGCGTGCTGTTGTTCACGATCGTACTGTTCAGCGCGGTCAACGTACCGCCCTCGACACAGATGCCGCCGCCGTTGCCCGTCGCCGCGTTGTTCGCGACCGTGCTGTTGGTCAGGGCCACGCTCGCGCTCGACACGAACAGGCCGCCGCCGACGTTCGCATTCGAGTTGCCGGAGATCGTGCTGTCGGTGATCGTCGCCGGGCCGTACACGACGAAAATTCCGCTGCCTGCATAGGTGGATTCGTTGCCGGAAACGGTGCGCTGCAGCAGCGTCAAGGTCGTGCGTGCGTAGATGCCTCCGCCGGACAGATCGCTGCTGTTGCCGCTGACGACGGCGTCGACGAGCGTCAGCGCCGCCTGCGCATTGATGCCGCCGCCACCGCCGAAGTTGTCCTCGTGCAGCAGCTTGCCGCCCGAGATCTGCACGTGCTCGAGCGTCAGGTCGCCACCGGCCTCGAATACGCCGAACACGTCGGCATTCGCGTCGCGCACGATCAGCGCGCGCGACGCACGTGTGCCGAGGATGCGCACGGTCCGCTGCGGTCCGAGCGCGCCCTGCGTCAGCGTGATCGCCTCGTACGGGATCTCGATCGTGTCGTCGGTGCCCGATCCGGGTGTGCAGTTCGTGTCGGCCGGAACCGCTTGCGCGTCGTTCGCGGCGATCGCCTCGCGGAGCGAGCAGCGGCCCGACACGTGCGCGTCGCCGTTCTGCGTGACCGTGATCGTCGCCGCGTGTGCCGCCGTGCCGAGCGCGAGCAGCGCCGCCGCGAGCGGGGTGCGGCGGAGCATGCTCCATGCGGCGGTCGACATCGGTTCTCTCCCGGCCGCTTCGAACGGCGTCTCGCCGGGAGGTACGCCGGAACGCGGCGCGGGGCGACACGCGGCCGCGTCGTCGCTGCGGAGCGAATCAGCCCGCCGTGCCGAGGCAGCGTCCGCCGGCCGGGTCGAACAGGCGCGCGCGCGCGGGATCGAACGCGAAGCGCAGCACGCTGCCGGCCGGCGGCACCGGCTGCGGCGGGATACGTGCGATCACGTCCTGATCGCCGGCGCGCAGGTTCAGGAAGATCTCGTGGCCGATCGGCTCGGCGACGTCGAGCGTGGCCTCGAGCCGCGCGTGCGCGTCGTCGGACGCGCCGTCGGCGAGCGGCACCAGGTCCTCCGGGCGCACGCCGACGATCAGGGCCTGGCCCGATCGCACGATCGCGGCGTTCGCGAGCGGCAGCCGCGCGAATCCGAGCTCGACCGCGGTCGCGCCGTCGACGACCGTGCCGCGGAAGAAGTTCATCGCCGGGCTACCGATGAAGCCGGCGACGAACAGGTTCGCCGGCCGCTCGTACAGCCGCATCGGCGCGTCGATCTGCTGCACCTCGCCGTCGTTCATGACGACGATGCGGTCGCCGAGCGTCATCGCCTCGACCTGATCGTGCGTCACGTAGATCATCGTCGCGCCGAGCGCGCGGTGCAGCTTCGCGATCTCGACGCGGGTGGACAGGCGCAGCTTCGCGTCGAGGTTCGACAGCGGCTCGTCGAGCAGGAACACGGCCGGCTTGCGCACCAGCGCGCGGCCGAGCGCGACGCGCTGGCGCTGGCCGCCGGAGAGCTGCGCCGGCTTCAGCGCGAGCATCGGCCCGAGGCCGAGCATCTCCGCGGCCTCGCCGACGCGATGCTCGATCTCCGCGCGCGGCGTGCCGCGCAACTTGAGCCCGAATGCGAGGTTCTCGGCGACCGTCATATGCGGATACAGCGCGTAGCTCTGGAACACCATCGCGATGTCGCGGTCGCGCGGCGACACGCCGTTGACGACGCGGCCGCCGATCGACAGCGTGCCGGACGTGATCGTCTCGAGGCCGGCGATCATGCGCAGCAGCGTCGACTTGCCGCAGCCGGACGGGCCGACCAGCACGAGCAGCTCGCCGTGGCCGATCTCGAAGTCCGCGTCGGCGACGCCGACGCGGCCGTTGTCGTAGACCTTGCGCAGATGCTCGAGCCGCACGTTCGCCATCGCGTCGCTTCGCCTCCGCGTCGTCGCGCGCGACGTTCCGCAGCGGAACGCCGCGCGCGCGGCGGATGCACACGATCCGCCGCATGAGCTATCCTGCGAATGTAATCGTTTTCATTTCCGCGATGCCAGTCGGACGCGCGCCCCGTGCGCGCCCGCGCCGTTCGCTGCCGCGGCGGACGCGTCCTCCGCACCGGCGCGGCGCGCGGGCTGCGCGAGGAGCATGGACGAACCGATGAGCAACGGCTACGAGTTTCCGCACGAGTTCCTCTGGGGCAGCGCGACCTCGGCGTATCAGATCGAAGGCTCGCCGCTCGCCGACGGCGCCGGACCGAGCATCTGGCATCGCTTCGTGCGCACGCCGGGCATGGTCAAGGGCGGCGACACCGGCGACGTCGCCTGCGATCACTACCGCCGCTATCGCGACGACGTCGCGCTGATGCGCGCGCTCGGCCTCAAGGCGTACCGCTTCAGCGTCGCCTGGGCGCGCGTGCTGCCGGAGGGCAGGGGCCGCGTCAACGCGGCCGGGCTCGACTTCTACGAGCGTCTCGTCGACGCGCTGCTCGAGAACGGCATCGAGCCGCTGTTGACCTTGTACCACTGGGACCTGCCGGCCGCGCTCGACGATCGCGGCGGCTGGCTGAACCGCGACGTCGCCGACTGGTTCGCCGAGTACGCGAGCGTGGTCTATCGCCGGCTCGACGGCCGCGTGAAGAAATGGGCGACGCTGAACGAGCCGTGGGTCGTCACCGACGGCGGCTACCTGCACGGCGCGCTCGCGCCGGGCCACCGCAACCGCTTCGAGGCGCCGATCGCGAGCCATCACCTGCTGCGCGCGCACGGCGCGGCGGTGCAGGCCTATCGCGCCGAGGGCCGCCACGAGATCGGCCTCGTCGTGAATCTCGAGCCGAAGTACGCGGCGAGCGATTCGCCCGAGGACCGCGCCGCCGTGCGCCGCGCCGACGCGTACATGAACCGCCAGTACCTCGATCCGGTGTTCCTCGGCCGCTATCCGGACGAGATGCGCGAGATCTTCGGCGAGGCGTGGCCGGAATGGCCCGACGCGGACTACGCGCTGATCCGCCAGCCGATCGACTTCCTCGGCTTCAACTACTACACGCGCAGCGTGACGAAGCACGATGCGCAGTCCTGGCCGCTGCAGGCGTCGGCCGTGCGCCAGCACGCGACGTACACCGAGACCGGCTGGGAGGTGTTCCCGCAGGGGCTCGTCGACACGCTGGTCTGGCTGCGCGACCGCTACGGCAATCCGCCGGTCTACATCACCGAGAACGGCTCGGCGTTCTACGATCCGCCGGTCGCCGAGCGCGACGTCGTCGACGATCCGCTGCGCGTCGACTATCTGCGCAAGCACCTGCGCGCGCTGCACGCGGCGATCGCGCAGGGCTGCGACGTGCGCGGCTACATGGCCTGGTCGCTGCTCGACAACCTCGAATGGTCGCTCGGCTTCTCGAAGCGCTTCGGCATCGTGCACGTCGACTTCCAGACGCAGAAGCGCACGCCGAAGGCGAGCGCGCGCGAATATGCGAGGATCGTCGCGACGAACGGGCGCGCGCTCGCCGAGAGCGCGCCGGCCGCGGACCGCGCATGAGCGCGGCG
>DASWOS010000029.1:0-9965 GCA_036398645.1 Dokdonella sp.
CCTCCTGGGTCAGCTCGCGCGCGTAGCCGCCGCTGCCGGCCGCGCTGACGCCGAGGTCGAGGAACTTCGCGCCGAGCGACTCGATCTGCTCCTTCGTCTCCGGGCGCACGTCGAAGCCTTCGACCTGCGCACCGAGCCGGCGCGCGGTCGCGATCGCCTGCAGGCCGGCGACGCCGGCGCCGACGATCAGCACCTTGCTCGGCCGGATCGTGCCGGCCGCGGTGGTCAGCATCGGGAAGAACTTCGGCGCGGCCTCGGCCGCGATCAGCACGGCCTTGTAGCCGGCCACGGCCGCCTGCGAGGACAGCACGTCCATCGCCTGCGCACGCGTCGTGCGCGGCAGCAGCTCCATCGCGAACGCGGTGATGCCGCGATCGCGCAGCGCCTTCGTGCGCTCCGGCGCGAGGTGCGGCTGCAGATGGCCGATCACGACCGCGCCTGGCTTCAGCGCGGCGATCTCGTCGAGCGACGGCGGCTGCACCTTCAGCAGCACGTCGGCGCGTGCGAGCGCCGCGTTTGCGTCGGCGGCGACCTCGGCGTCGGCGTAGGCCGCGTCGGCGAAGTACGCCGTCGCACCGGCGCCGGCCTCGAGCACGATCTGCGCTCCGCGCGCCTTCAGCTTCTTCGCGACCTCGGGCGTCAGCGCGACACGGCGCTCGCCCGCGACACTCTCGCGCACCACCGCTACGGACACCGGCATCTGCTTCCCCGAAACGTCACGACCGAAGCGGACGAGCGGCCGCACGGTCCCGTTCTGCACGAATTCGCCTCGGCGAGGCCGGGCGCGGCCGCCGCCGCACGCGCGTCGCGCGATCCGCCGCATCGTAGCAAGCCGGCGGCGTTTGCCCAACAATGAAATTTCGTTCAGTGCGGTTGGCGGCGCCTGCCGCGCCCTCATCTGTCAGCCTTCCGCCCGAACCGACGACATGAGCGAACACCCGCCCGCCGCATTCTCGATGAGCCGCCGCTTCGTCGCGCTGATGGCGTTCACCTGCGGCGCCGCGGTCGCGAACATCTACTACAACCAGCCGCTGCTCGGCCTGATCGCGCGCAGCTTCGGCACCGATGCGGCCGGCGTCGCCGCGGTGCCGACCGCGACGCAGCTCGGCTACGCGGCCGGCCTGCTGCTGCTCGGGCCGCTCGGCGACCGCTACGACCGCCGTCGCGTGATCCTCGCGCTCGCCGCGGCGCTCGCGCTGACGCTGTTCGCGACCGCGGTGGCGCCGTCGGTCGGCGCGCTCGCCGCGTGCTCGTTCGCGGTCGGCATGAGCGCGACGCTCGTGCAGCAGGTCGTGCCGCTGGTCGCGCATCTCGCGCCGGAGCAGCGCCGCGGCCGCACGGTCGGCACGGTCATGAGCGGCGTATTGCTCGGCATCCTCTGCGGCCGCTTCGTCGCGGGGCTGGTCGGCGCCGCGTTCGGCTGGCGCGCGATGTTCGCCGCGAGCGGCGTGCTCGCCGCGCTGCTCGGCCTCGTGCTGGCGCGCGCGCTGCCGACGCTGCGCGGCTCCGCGCAGGGCAGCTACGCGGCGCTGCTCGGCTCGACGCTCGCGCAGGGCGCGCGCCACGCGACGCTGCGCGAGGCCGCGCTCGGCGGCGCACTGCTGTTCGGCGCGTTCAGCGCGTTCTGGGTGTCGTTGACGCCGCTGCTCGAGAGCGACGCGTTCCGCCTCGACGCGCGCGTCGCCGGCGTGTTCGGCCTGATCGGCGCGGCCGGCGCGCTGATGGCGCCGCTCGCCGGGCGCTGGGCCGACCGCCGCGGGCCGACCCTCGTGCTCGGCGCCGCGATCGCGCTCGTCGTGCTCTCGTTCGGGCTGTTCTACGCGTCCGGCCGCAGTCTGATCGGCCTCGCCGTCGGCACGCTGCTGATGGACCTCGGCATCCAGGCCGCGCTGATCGCGAACCAGGCGCGCATCTTCGCGCTCGACGCGCACGCGCGGAGCCGAATCAACGCGTTCTTCATGACCGCCTACTTCCTCGGCGGCGCGCTCGGCGCGTGGGCGGCGAGCCACGCGTGGAGCGTCGGCGGCTGGCACGCGGCGGCGGCGGTCGGCGGGCTGTTCGCGCTGGGCGCGGCGATCGTGCGCGCGGCGGCCGCGCTGCGCCGGCCGCGCGAAGCGGCGGCCGCGGCGCCGCGCGAGGCGGGTCGCTGAGCCCGGCGCGCGGACTGCGCTCGGCGGGCGGCGCGAGCCTCGTCCGCGCTCGCGTTCCGCGCCGGGCCGCCGCCGCTGGCTCGGCATCCGCAGCGCGCGAAAGTACGTTCAGGGCGGCCTGCTAGACTCGCCCGGTCGCCACCGCTCCCTCGTCCTATGTCGCTCGAACTCATCGCACGCCGGCTGTCGGTCCCCGCACGCCAACTCGGCGAGCCGGGCCCCGACGAGGCCGAGCTGCGCGCCTTGCTCGCGGCCTCGATCCGCGTGCCGGACCACGGCCGGCTGACGCCGTTCCGGCTGCTGACGATCCGCGGCGACGCACGCGCGAAGCTCGGCGCCGCGCTCGCCGAGCTGCACGAGCGCAAGCAGCCGGACGCGCCGCCGTCGGCGTTCGCGAAGGACCGTCAGCGCTACTCGTTCGCGCCGTTGATCGTCGTCGTCGTCGCGCGCCTCGACGCCGAGCACCGTAAGGTTCCGGCGCAGGAGCAGCTGCTGACCGCCGGCTGCGTCGCGTACAACCTGTTGCTCGGCGCGCAGGCGCTCGGCTACGGCGCGCAGTGGCTGACCGGCTGGGCCGCGTACGACCGCGACGCGGCGGCGCTGCTCGGCCTCGCCGAAGGCGAACAGGTGGTCGGCTTCGTGCACGTCGGCAGCGTGCGCGAGCCGGCGCAGGAGCACGCGCGCGTCGCGCTCGACGACGTCGTCTCGGCATGGGGCTGAGCGCGCCGTGACCGCGACCGCGCATCTCGTCGACGGCAGCCTGTACGTCTGCCGCGCCTGGTTTTCGCAGGCGCCCGACGTCGTCGACGCCGACGGCGCGCCGGTCCACGCGGTGCACGGCTTCGCGCGCTTCCTGCTCGACCTGCTCGAGCGCGCGCGGCCGAGCCATCTCGTGGTCGCGTTCGACGAGTCGCTGACGACCTGCTTCCGCAACGAGATCTATCCCGAGTACAAGGCGCATCGGCCGCCGGCGCCGGCGGACCTGATGCGCCAGTTCGCGCTGTGCAGGCAGATCGCGCACGCGCTCGGCGCGACCGTGCTCGCCGACGCGCGCTACGAGGCCGACGACCTGATCGGCAGCGCGCTCGCGGCGCTGCGCCGCGCCGGCCTGCGCAGCGTCATCGTCTCGGCGGACAAGGATTTCGGCCAGTTGATCGGCGAGCACGACGAGCAATGGGATCCGCCGCGCAACCAGCGCTGGAGCGGCGCCGGCGTGAAGTCGCGGCTCGGCGTGCCGCCGGCGCAGGTCGCCGACTTCCTCGCGCTGACCGGCGACGCGACCGACAACGTGCCCGGCGTGCCCGGCATCGGTGCGAAGACCGCCGCGGTGCTGCTGCAGCATTTCGGCTCGCTCGAGGCACTGCTCGCGCGTGCCGACGAGGTCGCGTTCCTGCGCCTGCGCGGGGCCGCCGCGGCGGCGTCGAAGCTGCGCGAGCACGCCGGCCTCGCGCGGCTGTCGCGCCGGCTGACCGAGATCGCGCTCGACGCGCCGGTGCCGCAGGCCGAGGCCGACTACCGCCGCCGCGCGTTCGACGCGGCGCTCGACGACCTGCTCGACCGCCTGCGCTTCGGCGCGCTGACGCGCGCACGCGTGCGCGCGCTCGCCCACGGCGAGCAGGCCGTCGCCGGCCTGCCCGAAGCCGCCGGAGCGGCCGCATGATCGAGTCGCTGCTGCTCGCGGTCACGCGCATCTCGACGTTCGCCGGCACGCAGGGGCTGACGAACGCGACCGGGTTCTTCTTCGAGCGCGACGGCCGCCTCTTCCTGGTCACGAACCGCCACGTCGCGTTCGACGAGCCGAGCGGACATCGCCCGGACCGCTTCGCGATCGAGCTGCACACGAATCCGGACAACGTCGCCGAGGTCGCGCACTTCTCGATCCCGCTGTACGCCGGCACCGCGCCGGTCTGGCGCGAAACGAGAGACACCGCCGGCATCGTCGACGTCGTCGCGATCGAGCTCGATCAGCGCGCTCTGCCGGCGACGCGCCTGCTGCACGCGTTCACGCCGAGGCATCTGCTCGCGAATCTCGACGACGTGGAGGTCGGCGAGCACGTCACGATCGTCGGCTTCCCGCTCGGCTTCCACGACACGTTCCATCACCTGCCGGTGGCGCGCCAGTCCGTCGTCGCGTCCGCGTTCGGCATCCGCTTCCAGGGTTTCGGCTATTTCCTCACCGACGCGCGCATGCACCGCGGCACCAGCGGCGCGCCGGTCGTCACGCGTCCGCCCGACGCCGGCAGCGGCCGCGGCGAGCTGCGCTGGATCCTGCTCGGCGTGCACGCGGCGCGGTTCGACGTCGAACGCGAGCCCGAGCACGACGAGCGCCTCGACCTGAACTGCGCGTGGTACGCGGACGTCCTGCTCGCGCTGACGGCGTGATCGTCGCGGCGCGCCGCGGGTACGCGATCCGGCCGAAGCGCTCGGCGCGCTCCGCTGCGCGGCACGCGCCGGCCGCGACGAACGCGGACCGTCGCCGATGCGCGGCCGCGAACGCGCCGCTCAGTGCGCGTCGGGCTCCGGCGTCACGCTGACGTCGACCGTGAGCGCGTGCGTGCCGCTGCCGAGGATCACGCCGCGCTGCGGCGAGACGTCGCCGAAGTCGCGGCCCCAGGCGAGCGTGACGTGCTCGAGCTCCGGACGCACGCGGTTGGTCGGATCGAAGTCGACCCAGCCGTTCGCGGGACAGTAGACCGCGACCCACGCGTGCGACGCGTCGGCGCCGACCAGCCGCGGGCGGCCCGGCGGCGGCCGCGTGCGCAGATAGCCGCTGACGTAGCGCGCCGGCAGGCCGAGCGCGCGCAGGCACGCGAGCATGAAATGCGCGTAGTCCTGGCAGACGCCGCGGCGCGTGGCGAGCACCTCGGCGAGCGGCGTCGCGATCTGCGTCGCGCCGGGCTCGTAGGTGAACTCGCGATGGATCTTCTCCATCAGCGCCTGCGCGGCCGCGAGCAGCGGCGTGCGCGCGCCGAAGCACTCGCGCGCGTAGTCGGCGAAGCGCGGATCGACGCCGACGAACGGCGACTCGAAGCGGAATCCGATCGCGTCGAAATCCGCGTCGTCGAGCGCGCGCGCGGCGCGGTAGGCGTAGCGCGCGGCGACGTCCTCCCACGGCGGCGAGCTCGCCTCGTCGACCGGCCGCGCGCGCGGGCGCAGCTCGACGTGGATCGACGACACGATCGCGAGCGTGCGGTGCGCGCGCTCGAACTCGAGCACGCTGACCGGGTTGCCGAAGCCGTCGATGCGGTCGCTGCGCCGCGACGGCGCCGGCTCGATCGCGAGCTCGTGGTCGAGGCAGCGCTGGCGCGGATGCGCGCGCGGCGCGAGATGCAGCAGCTGCTGCGAGCGCGAGACGACGCCTTGATAGGCGTAGTGCGTCGCGTGCCGCACGCGATAGCGGACCGCCCTCGTCATCGTCACGCCGACACGGTCGGCCGCGTCACGTCGTCGACGTGGGCGAAGTGGCGCGCGGAGAGCCGGTCCGAGGCCGCGCGCGCGGCCGCGGCGACCTCGGCGAGGCGGTCGGCGAGGCCGGCGATCGCGTCGCGGCGGCCGGCGTCGCCGAGCAGCGACGGCTCGAGTGCGGCGAGGTCGCACGCGCCGACGCGCTCGTCGAGCGCGCGCATCGCCGCGACGTCGGCGCCGCCGCCGACCGCGCCGAGCTCGCGCGCGAGCTCGCGGATCTGGAACAGCACCGCGTGCGGATTCGCCGCGTCGAGCACGACGAGGTCGAGCGCCGGGATCAGCTGCGGCGCCGACAGGTAGCGCATGCGGTAGGTGATGACGCTGTCGGCGAGCTCGAGCACCCAGTCGAGCGTCGCGGCCTCGTCGCGGCGGCCGGCGGCGAGGCCGCGCAGCGCGACCGCGACGACGTCGGCGAGGAACTGCAGCCGCTCGAGCCGGCGCCCGATCACGAGGAAGCGCCAGCCCTCGTCGCGCGTCATGTCGTCGAACGCGAAGCCGGACAGCGCCGACACCGACATCAGCAGCCCGTCGAGCACGTCGAGCGCGTCGCCGAGGTCCGGCGGCGGCCGCTCGGCGAGCGCCTGCGCGGCGCGCTGCAGCTCGACGATGCCGCGCCAGTTCTCCTGCGACAGGCGTCCGCGCACCTGTGCGGCGGCGCCGAACAGGCGCGCGAGCGTGTCGCGCAAGCCCCCGGCCGCGCCGCCGCCGACCGCGGCGAGCAGCGCGGGCTTCAGCGCGCGCTTCGGCGGCGTCAGCTCGAACGCGCGGCAGACCTCGAGCGCGCCGGCCAGCGCCGGTGCGCCGGGGCCGCCGCCGACGTAGCGCGCGAGCACGATGCGCAGCAGCCGCGTGACGTCGTCGCAGCGCTCGGAATAGCGGCCGAACCAGAACAGGTTCTCGATCAGCCGCGACGGCAGGAACGCGTCGGTGCGCACGACGTCGCGCACGCCGAGCGCGCGTCGCTGCGCCTCGCCGGCCGCGCTGCGGCCGTCGCCGAGCACCCAGGTGTCCTTGCTGCCACCGCCGGCCTGCATCGACACGACGCGCGCGTCGGACCGCGCGGCGACGCGCGTCAGCCCGCCCGGCATGACGACGTAGCCGCGCTCGCCGGCGACCGCGTAGAGGCGCAGGCCGATCGCGCGCGCGGCGAGCCGGCCGGCCGCGCCGCCGCGCCAGACCGGCGCGTGCGACAGGTCGATCAGCTCCTGCGCGACGTAGGCCTGCGGCTGCCGCCGTATGCGCGCGCCGAGCTCGGCGAGCCCGGCGCGGCCGAGCGCGGGCGCGAACACCGGCTCGAAGCGGCGGCTCGGAAACGCCGGCTTGACGACGAGCCGCGCGAGGTTCGCGAGCGCCTCCGCGCACGCGGGCGGCTCGCCGCACCACCAGGTCGCGACCGTCGGCAGCGCGAGCGGCTCGCCGCGCAGGCGCTCGCAGATGCGCGGCAGGAAACCGAGCAGACCCGGCGTCTCGAGCACGCCGCTGCCGAGCGCGTTCGCGACCGCGACGCGCCCGGCGCGCACCGCCTCGAGCAGGCCGGGCACGCCGAGCGCGGAATCGCCGCGCAGCTCGAGCGGATCGCAGAAATCGGAATCGACGCGGCGCAGGATCGCGTGCACGCGCTGCAGGCCGCCGAGCGTCTTCAGGAACACCGTCGCGCCGCGCACGATCAGGTCCTGGCCCTCGACGAGCGGCACGCCGAGCGCGCGCGCGAGATAGACGTGCTCGAAGTAGGTCTCGTTGTAGCGTCCCGGCGTCAGCAGCACGCCGAGCGGCGCCTCCGTGCCGGCCGGTGCGAGCCGCTGCAGCAGCGTCTGCAGCGCGCCGAAGAAGCCGTCGAGCGGACGCGCCTTCAGCGCGCGGAACGCCTCGGCGAACGCGTGCGAGACGATGTGGCGGTTCTCGAGCGCGTAGCCGGCGCCGGACGGTGCCTGCGTGCGGTCGGCGAGCACCCACCAGCGGCCGTCCGGCGCGCGCGCGAGGTCGACCGCGTAGACGTGCAGGAACGTCCCGCCCGGCGGCGCGACGCCGCGGCAGGCCCAGACGAAATCGCGCTGACCGAAGACGAGGTCGGCCGGCAGCGATCCGTCGCGCAGCAGGCGCTGCGGTCCGTACAGATCCGCGAGCACCGCGTCGAGCAGCGCCGCGCGCTGCGCGACGCCGGCCGCGAGCGTCTCCCATTCCGCCGCGTCGATCAGGTTCGGCAGCAGGTCGAGGTCCCACGGGCGCTCGGTGCCGTTCGCGTCGTCGTAGACGTTGTACGTGACGCCGTTCTCGCGGATCTGTCGCGCGACGAACTCGCGGCGCTGGCGCATCTGCGCCGCGCTCGCGCGCTCGAGCTCGGCGACGAGCGCGCGCCAGTGCGGCCGCACCGTGCCGTCCGCGCCGAACGGCTCGTGATAGCGTCCGGGCTCGGCGGCGTAGCCGGCGAACAACGGCGAGGATCGCGTCATCGGCGCGGCGCCGATCGGCGCACGCCGCGCGTCGACACGCTCCGCGGCCCGCGCAGCGCACCGTCAGCCGGCGCGCGCGGCCGCCCGGCGCCGCGCGGTACCAGCGCGATGCGCGCGGAACCCGTGCCGGTGCGTCGACGCACCGGCCGCGCGCGCGCCGCGGCGCGGGTGCGGCGACGGCGCAGGACGAGGTTCGACGCGGCGTGGATCGGCACGACGGCTCCGGCGCGCGGACGGGGGAACGACTGCGCCCGGACGCCGCGCCGCGGCGTCGCTCGGCGCCGCCTGCCTCGCCTTCGCGCAGCGCACGGCGCCCCGGTGCGTGCGCGCACGATAGCAAACCGCGGCGCCGCGGCGCGAGGCCGGCTTCAGTGCGCCGGCGCCGACTCGACGCCGCTCTCGACGTTGCCGAACGGACCCGCGCGATGCGCCGCGGCGGCCGCGGCCGCGCGCACCGCCGGCGGCCGCGTGTCGATGCCGGGTTCGTCCCAGGCGAAGCGCAGATCGCTGCGGAACACGCGCACCGGCTCGAGCTTCGCGTCGCTCTTCGGCGAGCCGTACGCGTCGTAGGCGTTCTTCTGGCTGTTCGCGATGAAGTACAGCGCGTCGCCGTCGATCGCGCCGTAGGTCGGCAGGCCGAACGCGGGATTGGCGACGTCGAGCGGCATCGCCTTGACGATGCTGCGACCGTCGTCGGCGAGCGTGAGCCGGATCACGCGACGCGGCGACATGCCGTTCTCGATCGCGACGAGATTGTTCCGGTACCAGTACAGCCCGTCGATGCCGCCGAGCGCGAGCGTGCCCGGGTCGTAGGCGAGGTCGATGCCGCGGCCCGCGGTGAGGTCGGCGCCGAACACGCCGAGCATGTAGTCGGCGAAGTACAGCGTCTTGCCGTCGCCGCTGACCGCGAGCCCGCGGAGGCTGGTCAGCTTCGGGTTCTTGACCATCAGCTTCAGCGCACCGCCGTCGAGACGATAGATCTCGTTGCGCAGGCCGTCGGCGGCGAACACCTCGCCGTCGCCACCGACCGCGATGCTCGACAGCGTGCGCGGCTGCGGATCGGGCTCGAGCAGGTACTTGTCGACGAGCTGGCCGCTCGACAGCTTGAACTTGAACACGCCGGCCTTGCCGTAATCGGCCTGCGCGAAGCGCTTGAAGTAGACCGACGAGGTGCTCGCGACGTACAGCGCGTCGTGCGCCGGATCGGCGGCGAGCGCATAGACGCTCCACAGGCCGTTCTTCGCGTCGGGCGCGACGAAGTCCTGCAGCGCGCCGTTCTTGCCGACGCGCGAGACCGTGCCGTCGCGCACGCTGCCGACCAACAGCTGCTTGCGCTTGTCGTCGTAGGCGAGCGACTCGTACAGATGGTCGCCGCCCGGCAGCGTGAACGCGACCTTGCCTTCGCCGAACGGCTTCATGTTCGTCTTCAGCGCGTCGACGATGTAGTTCCACACGCGCGTGTCGGAGACCTTCGAGAAGTTCTCGTTGTTCGACAGGTCGTAGCCGTAGCCCTGGCGCTGCATCGCGAGCAGCGTGTCGTAGGTCTCGGTCTTGAGGCCGCGCTGCGCGTACGCCGTCGCCAGCGCGAGCTTCAGGTCGCCGGTGTTCGGCTGCAGTGCGACGAGGCGGCGCAGCGCCCAGGTCAGCCGTTCGAGGTCGCCGTTCTGCTTGTAGATCGCGGCGAGCCGGTAGACCGCCTCCGGCACCTGCATCTGCGCGATCTGCGCCTCGCCCAGCGTGGCCGGATCGAGCCCCGGCGCGCCGGCGCCGGCGCCGGGTGCCGGCTGCGCGAGCGCGACCGAGGCCATCAGCGCGAACGCGAGCGCGCCGAGAATTCGCTTGAACTTCATGCGGGATACCTCGCAAGCTATCCGGTCTGAGAGCGCCGTCAAACGCTCGG
>DASWOS010000030.1:0-9568 GCA_036398645.1 Dokdonella sp.
GCCGAAGGCCGACTACGCGGAGCTGCGCCGCCTGCAGCTCGCCGCCGAGAGCGGCGCCGCGCTCGGCTTCGTATTCCGTCCGCTCGCGGCCGCGCAGCAGACCAGCCCGGCCGCGCTGCGCTTGCGCCTCGTCGCGGCCGAGGACGGTGCGCGCATCGAGATCCTGAAATGCCGCGGCCGCGTCGGCGGCCTCGCGGCAGGGACGCTGCGGCTCACGGCCTGAGCCCTCGCGCATCGGCATGCTCTGGGCCTGCCTCCGCTTTCCGCTGCTCGCGCTCGACGCGCTGACGAGCGGCGATGCGATGACCGGCGCGGCGGCGTGCGCCGTCGTCGACGGTCAACAGCAGCGCCGGCACGTCGTGCTCGCGAACGCGCCGGCGCGGAACGCCGGCGTGCGCGCCGGTCAGCCGCTCGCGGCCGCGCGTGCGCTGTGCCCGAGACTCGCCGCGCTGCCGCGCGACGCGGCAGCCGAGCGTCAGGCGCTCGAGACGCTCGCGAGCCGCGCGTACCGCTACAGCGGCGAGATCCACGTCGCCGCGCCGGATGCGGTGCTGCTCGAAGCCGGCGCGAGCCTGACGCTGTTCGGCGGCTGGCCCGCGCTGGAATGCCGGCTGCGCGGCGACTTCGCCGCCTGCGGATTCGCGCATGCGCTCGCCGCGGCGCCGACCGCGGCGGCGGCACGCGTGTTCGCGGCCGGCTGCGACGGCTTCGCGGTGTTCGCGGCCGACGCGTTCGCCGGCGCGCTCGGCCGCGTGCCGATCGGCGCCGCCGGCTTCACCGCGCCGATCGCCGCGGCGTTGCACGGCATGGGCTTCCGCCGGCTGCGCGAGCTGTTCGACCTGCCGCGCGCCGAACTCGCGCGGCGCATCGGCGCGGACGCGGTGCGACATCTCGACCGGCTGCGCGGCCGTGCCGCCGAAGCGCTGCCGCGCTGGCGGCCGCCGGCGCGCTACGAGCGTCGTCTCGAGCTCGCCTACGGCGTCGAATCGCGCGACGCGCTCGCGTTTCCGCTGCAACGGCTGATTCGCGAGCTCGCGCTGTTCCTGACCGCGCGCGACGGCGGCGTGCAGCGCTTCGCGCTCGAGCTCGGCCACGAGCGCGCGACCTCGACGCGCGTCGAGATCGGCCTGCTCGCGCCGCAGCGCGACGCGGCGCGCCTGTTCGAAGTCGCGCGCGCGCAGCTCGAGCACGTCGAGCTGCCGGCGCCGGTGCACGCGCTGACCTTGTCGGCCGACGACCTGCCGTCGCTCGACCCGCAGCACCGCGACTTGTTCGACGACCGCCGCCACGAGCCGCTCGACTGGGCCGCGCTCGTCGAGCGGCTGCGCGCGCGGCTCGGCCCCGATGCGCTGCACGGGCTCGCCTGCGTCGCCGACCATCGGCCCGACCACGCCTGGCGCTTCGTGCCGCTCGCGAGCGAGGCACCCGCCGCGGGGCCGCCGCGGCGCACGCCGAGCGCGTCGGCCGCGAGCGCGAGCGCGGCGCGCGCGCGTCCGTTCTGGCTGCTGCGCCGGCCGCTGAAGCTGCGCGAGCCGCCGCGGCGCGTGCTCGCCGGCCCCGAGCGCATCGAGAGCGGCTGGTGGGACGGAAGCGATCGCCGCCGCGACTACTACGTCGTCGAGACGCAGCCCGGCCGGCGCGCCTGGGCGTTCACGCGCAGCGGCGATGCGCGCGAATGGCTGCTGCACGGCTGGTTCGCATGACTCGCACGCCGCCGCCGAAGCGACGCCGCCTGCGCGCGCCGATCGAGCCGGACCTGCCCGCGCACGACGACGACGATCCGCGCGGCGTCGAGCACCGCCTGCGCCGACGCGCCGGACGCACGGGAACCGGCCCGCACGCCGACGGCGCCAGCGCCGCCGTCGCGGACCCGGACGGCCGCTCGGCCGCGGCGGACTACGCGGAGCTGCATTGCCTGTCGAATTTCTCGTTCCAGCGCGGCGCGTCGAGCGCGATCGAGCTGTTCGAGCGCGCGCGGCGGCTCGGCTACGCGGCGCTCGCGATCACCGACGAATGCTCGCTGGCCGGCATCGTGCGCGCGCTCGAGGCGTCGCGCGAGACGCAGCTGAAGCTGATCGTCGGCACCGAGGTGCGGCTCGACGACGGCGTGAAGCTCGTGCTGCTCGCGAAGGACCAGGACGGCTACTCGGATCTGTGCCGGCTGATCACCGACGGCCGCCGGCGCAGCGCGAAAGGCGAGTACCGGCTCGGCCGCGCCGACGCCGAACGGCTCGGCCGCGGCGTGCTCGTGCTGTGGGTGCCGCCGCAGGACGCCGCCGCCGCGGACGCCGGCCGCGACGCCGACGCGGAAGCCGCCTGGATCGCGCGGCAGTTCGGCGGCCGCGCCTGGCTCGCGGTCGAGCTGCATCGCGGTGCGGACGACGCCGGCCGGCTCGCCGCGCTGCTCGCGCTCGGCGCGCGCCACGCCCTGCCGCCGCTCGCCGCCGGCGACGTGCACATGCATCGGCGCGGCCGGCGCGCGCTGCAGGACGTCATGACCGCGATCCGCCTCGGCCGCACGGTCGCCGAAGCCGGCTTCGCGCTGTTCCCGAACGGCGAGCGCCATCTGCGCCGCGTCGAGGACCTCGCCGCGCTGCACCCGCCTGCGCTGCTCGCCGAGACGCTGCGCGTCGCCGCGCTGTGCACGTTCGACCTGCAGAAGCTCCGTTACGAATATCCGCACGAGCTCGTTCCGGCCGGCGAAACGCCGGCGACTCATCTGCGCGCGCTCGTCGAGCGCGGCGCCGCTCGGCGCTTCCCGCACGGGCTCTCGCCGAAGGTGCGCGCGGCGATCGAGAGCGAGCTCGCGCTGATCCGGCGCAAGGACTACGAAGCGTTCTTCCTGACCGTGCACGACGTCGTGCGCTGGGCGCGCGAGGAACGCGGCATCCTGTGCCAGGGCCGCGGCTCGTCGGCGAACTCCGCGGTCTGCTATTGCCTCGGCATCACCGCGGTCGATCCCGAGCGCGGCCACCTGCTGTTCGAGCGGTTCCTCTCCGACGAGCGCGACGAGCCGCCGGACATCGACGTCGACTTCGAGCACGAACGCCGCGAGGAGGTCATCCAGTACGTCTACGGAAAGTACGGACGCGAGCGCGCCGCGCTCGCCGCGACGGTCATCAGCTATCGCGGCAAGAGCGCAGTGCGCGACGTCGGCCGCGCGCTCGGCCTGCCCGAGGACCAGCTCGGCCGCCTGACCTCGATGTTCTCGCGCGTCGACAGCGGCCGCACGCGCGCGGACTGGCTGCGCGAGCGCGGCTTCGACCCGGACAGCGCCGAGCTCGAGCGACTGTACGCGCTCGCGCGCGAGCTGATCGGCTTTCCGCGCCACCTGTCGCAGCACGTCGGCGGCTTCGTGATTTCCGAGCACCCGCTGCACGCGCTCGTGCCGGTCGAGAACGCGGCGATGCCGGAGCGCACGATCATCCAGTGGGACAAGGACGACCTCGAGACGATGAAGCTGCTCAAGGTCGACTGCCTCGCGCTCGGCATGCTGACCGCGCTGCGCAAGTGCCTGGACCTGCTCGACGCGCACGGGCTGCGCCGGCATCGCGGCCGGCGCGCGGAGCTCGCCGACATCCCGCAGGAAGACGACGAGGCCGTCTACGCGATGATCCGTGCCGCCGACACGGTCGGCGTGTTCCAGATCGAATCGCGCGCGCAGATGTCGATGCTGCCGCGGCTGAAGCCGCGCACGTTCTACGACCTCGTCATCGAGGTCGCGATCGTGCGGCCGGGCCCGATCCAGGGCGGCATGGTCCATCCGTACCTGCAGCGCCGCAACGCGCCGCCGGGCTCGATCCGCTACGAATCGGCCGAGATCGAGCAGGTGCTCGGCCGCACGCTCGGCGTGCCGATCTTCCAGGAGCAGGTCATGGAGCTGCTGCGCGTCGCGGCCGGCTTCACGCCGGGCGAGGCCGACAGCCTGCGCCGCTCGATGGCCGCGTGGCGCCGCCGCGGCGGCCTCGAGCACTTCGAGCAGCGCATCTTCGCGGGCATGCGCGAGAAGAACTACCCGGAGGCGTTCATCCGGCGCATCTTCCAGCAGATCCAGGGCTTCGGCGAATACGGCTTCCCGGAGTCGCATTCCTACAGCTTCGCGCTGCTCGCCTGGGCGTCGTCCTGGCTCAAGCGCTACCACCCGGCCGCGTTCACCTGCGCGCTGCTGAACTCGCAGCCGATGGGCTTCTATCAGCCCTCGCAGCTGATCCAGGACGCGCAGCGGCACGGCGTCCGCGTGCTGCCGGCCGACGTCGTCTTCAGCGAATGGGACTGCACGCTGGAGCCGTGGTCCGAGGCGCACGCGACGGCGGACGGCGCGCGGTCCGATGCGGTCGCGCTGCGGCTCGGGCTGCGCCAGATCCGCGGCGTGTCGGCCGACCTCGCCGAGCGGCTCGTCGGCGCGCGGCGGAACGCCGCGTTCCGCGACGTCGCCGACATGACGCGCCGCGCGCGCGTCGCCGCGGCGGAACGCGCTCGCCTCGCCGACGCCGGCGCACTCGAGACGCTGAGCGGCCATCGCCACCGCGCGCGCTGGGACGGCGCCGGCGCCGAGCTGCCGACGCCGCTGCTGGCCGACGCCGCGGTGCGCGAACGCCGCGTCGCGCTGCGCGCGCCGTCGCTGCACCAGGACGTCATGGCCGACTACACGACGCTCGGGCTGTCGCTGCGCGGGCATCCGCTCGCGCTGATCCGCGCGCAGCTCGACGCGCGCCGTGTCGTGCCGGCCGGCGCGGTCGCCGCGCAGACGCGCGACGGCCTGCGCTTGCGCTGCGCCGGGCTCGTCACCGTGCGCCAGCATCCGGGCACCGCGAAGGGCGTGACGTTCGTGACGCTCGAGGACGAGACCGGCATCGTCAACGTCGTGGTCTGGCGCGCGCTCGCGCAGGCGCAGCACCGCGAGCTGCTCGAAGCCGTCGTGCTCGGCGTCGACGGCGTGCTGCAGGTCAGCGCGGACGGCGTGCGCCACGTCGTCGCGGATCGGCTGCACGACTACGGCGCATTGCTGCCGGCACTCGCGTTCGCGTCGCGCGATTTCCACTGATCGCGCCGCGGGCGCCGGAGCCGCGCCGGGCGTACGGGCGCCTGCGCCGCAGCGCTCGTTACGCGCCCGTGCGGTTCGCGGCTCGGCGCGACGGCGCCGGCGGCCCCGCGCTAAGTGCCGGCGAGCCGGCCCATGAACGGACGGTAGTAGCGCAGCTCCGCGATCGAGTCGCGCACGTCGCTGAGCGCGGTATGCGCGGATTCCTTCGTGAAGCCGCGGCAGACCTCCGGCGACCAGCGCCGCGCGAGCTCCTTCAGCGTCGACACGTCGAGGTTGCGGTAATGGAAGTAGCGCTCGAGGCGCGGCATCAGCCGGTACAGGAAGCGCCGGTCCTGGCAGATCGAGTTGCCGCACATCGGCGACTTGCCGGGCGGCACCCATTGCGAGAGGAAGTCGATCGTCACCGCCTCGGCGGTGCCGAGGTCGACGGTCGATTCGAGCACGCGCTGCCACAAGCCGGACTTGCGGTGCTGGTTGCGGTTCCAGTCGTCCATCGCCTCGAGGCGCTCGAGCGGATGGCGAATCGCGAACTCGGGTCCCTCGGCCAGCGTGTTCAGGTCCTTGTCGGTGACGACGGTCGCGAGCTCGAGAATCGAATCGTGCATCGGATCGAGGCCGGTCATCTCGAGATCGATCCAGATCAGATTGTCCTCATCCGGCCCGCGCATGCATCCCTCCCAGAGTCCCGCGCCCGCGAATCGCGAACGCGCCGAGTCTAGGCAAGCACCCGCGGCTTGGAAAGCCTCGCTGCGGCGCGACCGCTGCGGCTATGCTCGCTCGATGCAGACTTTCCTGTGGCACGACTACGAGACGACCGGCGCCGACCCGTGCCGCGACCGTCCGGCACAGTTCGCCGCGTTGCGCACGACGATGGAGCTCGAGCCGGTCGGCACGCCGGTCTCGCTGTACTGCCGCCCGGCCGCCGACGTGCTGCCGGACCCGGAGGCCTGCCTCGTCACCGGGATCACGCCGCAGCGGATGCAGAGCGAGGGCGTGCGCGAGGCCGAGTTCGCCGCCCGCGTGCACGAGGTGCTGGCCGAGCCCGGCACCTGCGCGGTCGGCTACAACTCGCTGCGCTTCGACGACGAGTTCACGCGCAACCTGCTCTACCGGAACTTCTACGATCCGTACGAGCGCGAGTGGAAGGACGGCAATTCGCGCTGGGACCTGATCGACCTCGCGCGCATGTGCTACGCGCTGCGGCCGGACGGCATAGAATGGCCGAGCCAGGACGACGGCGCGCCGAGCTTCCGGCTCGAGCGCCTCGCGCGCGCGAACGGCATCGCGCAGGCGCATGCGCACGAGGCGCTGTCCGACGTCGAGGCGCTGCTCGGCCTCGCACGGCTGATCCGCACGCGTCAGCCGCGCCTGTGGGACTACTACTTCGCGCTGCGGCGCAAGCAGCGCGCGTTCGAGCTGCTCGACGTCGCGCGGATGACGCCGCTGCTGCACGTGTCCTCGCGCTACGCCGCCCGGCGCGGCTGCCTCGCGATCGTCGCGCCGCTCGCGGCGCATCCGACGCAGCCGAACGGCGTCGTCGCCTACGACCTCGACGCGGAACCGACGCCGCTGATCGAGCTCGACGCCGACGCGATCGCCGACCGCGTGTTCACGCCGCGCGCCGACCTGCCGGAGGACGTCGAGCGAATTCCGCTGAAGACGATCCACGCGAATCGCGCGCCGGCGCTCGCGCCGCTCGCCGCGCTGAAGGGCGTCGATCTCGCCCGCATCGGTCTCGACGTCGAGCGCGCGCTGACGCATCTCGAACGCCTGCGCGGCAGCGCCGGGCTCGCCGCGAAGATCCAGACGGTGTTCGGCCGCGGCGCGGCGCGCACGGCGGCGGCGGACCCCGAGCTCGCGCTGTACGATGGGTTCCCGTCCGAGGCCGACCGCCGCCTGCTGCGCAGCGTGCGCGAGACGCCGCCGGAACGGCTCGGCGAGACCGCCTTCCCGTTCCGCGACGCGCGCTACGCGGAGCTGCTGTTCCGCTATCGCGCGCGCAACTGGCCGGACACGCTGTCCGCGCCGGAGCTCGAGCGCTGGAACGCGTTTCGCCGCCGCCGGCTGACCACCGCGACGCCGCTGACGTCGCTGACGATCGAGGACTACTTCGCGACGATCACGCGTCTGCGCGCCGATCCGGCGCAGCCGCCGTCGGCGCTCGCGGTGCTCGACGCGCTCGAAGCCTGGGGCCGCGAGCTGCCGCTCTGAATCGCGCCGGCGCGGGCGAAAAGCGCGCGGAAACGCCGCGTTCCCGGCGTTTCGCTTCCCGCCGCCGCGCCGACGTGGCAGAATCGCGCGCCTTTCTGGGCTTTCGAGCCCCGCAGCCCAAGGAACCAATGTCCAAAGACGACGTCATCGAGATGGAGGGCACGATTCTCGAGACCCTTCCGAATACGATGTTCCGCGTGAAGCTGGAAAACGGCCACGTGGTCACGGCGCACATCTCCGGGCGCATGCGCAAGAACTACATCCGCATCCTGACCGGCGACAAGGTCAAGGTCGAGATGACGCCTTACGACCTCACGAAGGGTCGTATCACCTACCGAATGCGATAAAGCCGGACCGGCTCCGCCGCGAAACACCGCGCCGCACGGCCCCGCGTCCACGACGCGCCCGACCGGCGCGACGCAGCGAAAAAAACGCCGAGGCGGTCTCCCGCCTCGGCGTTCGCGTTTCCATGGCGCGCGCGCGGACGCGCCGATCGTCGGACTACTCGACGACGGCCGGCAGCTTCTCGGCCGCCTCGCAGTCGACCGCGAGCACGTCGTCCTTGACCGACAGCAGCACGCGGCCGCCGTCGGCGAGCTTGCCGAACAGCAGCTCGTCGGCGAGCAGGCGCTTGACGTTGTCCTGGATCACGCGCGACATCGGCCGCGCGCCCATCTGCGGGTCGAAGCCGTGCTCGGCGAGCCAGCGCCTCGCGTCCGCGTCGACGGTCAGCGAAACGTGCTTCTCCTGCAGCTGCATCTCGAGCTCGATCAGGAACTTGTCGACGACGCGCAGGATGTGCTCGAAGTCGAGCGAATTGAACTGCACGATCGCGTCGAGCCGGTTGCGGAACTCCGGCGAGAAGCTGCGCTTCAGTGCCTCCATCGCGTCGGTCGCGTGGTTCTGCTCGACGAAGCCGATCGTGCGCCGCGCGGCCTGCTGCGCGCCGACGTTCGTCGTCATGACTACGACGACGTTCTTGAAGTTCGCCTCGCGTCCGTTGGTGTCGGTCAGCGCGCCGCGGTCCATGATCTGCAGCAGCACGTTATAGACGTCCGGATGCGCCTTCTCGATCTCGTCGAGCAGCAGCACGCAGTGCGGATGCTTGACGATCTGCTCGGTCAGCAGGCCGCCCTGGTCGAAGCCGACGTAGCCCGGCGGCGCACCGATCAGGCGCGACACCGAGTGCGCCTCCATGTACTCGGACATGTCGAAGCGCACGAGCTCGATGCCGAGCTGCATCGCGAGCTGGCGCGTGACCTCGGTCTTGCCGACGCCGGTCGGGCCGGTCAGCAGGAAGCAGCCGATCGGCTTGTTCGGATTGCCGAGGCCCGAGCGCGCCATCTTGATCGACGCGGCGAGCTTGTCGATCGCGTCGTCCTGGCCGAACACGACCATCTTGAGGTTGCGGTCGAGGTTCTTCAGCACGTCGCGGTCCGACGCCGACACCTGCTTGGCCGGAATCCGCGCCATGCGCGCGACGATGAACTCGATGTCCGGCACGTCGACGCGGCCGCTGCGCTCGTTCTCCGGCAGCAGGTGCTGGCGCGCGCCGGCCTCGTCGATCACGTCGATCGCCTTGTCCGGCAGCAGCCGGTCCGCGATGTGCTTGACCGAGAGATCAACGGCCGCCTGCAGCGCCTCGCCGGTGTACTCGACCTTGTGGTGCTCCTCGAAGCGCGTCTTCAGGCCCTTCAGGATCTCGACGCTGTCGGCGATCGTCGGCTCGACGACGTCGATCTTCTGGAAGCGCCGCGCGAGCGCGCGATCCTTCTCGAACACGCCGCGGAACTCCTGGAACGTCGTCGAGCCGATGCAGCGCAGTTCGCCGCTGGCGAGCACCGGCTTGATCAGGTTCGACGCGTCCATCGTGCCGCCGGACGCCGAGCCGGCGCCGATGATCGTGTGGATCTCGTCGATGAACAGGATCGCGCCGGGCTCCTTCTTGAGCTGCGTCAGCACGGCCTTCAGGCGCTTTTCGAAGTCGCCGCGATACTTAGTGCCGGCGACGAGCGCGCCGAGATCGAGCGCCCAGATCGTCGCGTCCTTCAGCACCGCCGGCACGTCGCCCTCGACGATGCGCTTGGCCAGCCCTTCGGCGAGCGCCGTCTTGCCGACGCCGGCTTCGCCGACGTACAGCGGATTGTTCTTGCGCCGGCGGCACAGCACCTGGATCGTGCGTTCGACCTCCTCGTTGCGGCCGATCAGCGGGTCGATCTTGCCCTGCCGCGCGAGATCGTTGAGGTTGTTGGCGAATTCTGCGAGCGGATTGCCGCGCGCTTCCTCGCCTGCCTCGGCTTCGCGCGCGGTTTC
>DASWOS010000031.1:0-4349 GCA_036398645.1 Dokdonella sp.
GGTTCTCGCCGAGCAGCGGATCGAGCGCGTCGGCGACGTTGTTCGCGAGCAGCGCGAGCCGCGGCTGCGGCGCGATCGCGGTCAGCCGCCGGTGGCGCAGTCCGCAGCGGCGCACGTCGCGGATCAGCTCCGTGGCGAGCCCGCGCCGGCTCACGCTGCGCAGCGTGTCCTCGTCGGCGTCGAAGCGCGCGCCGCGCTCGCGCGCGAGCTGCACCGAGCCGCGCAGGCAACCTTCGGCGAGCGCGCGGACGATCTCGCGCGCCTGCTCGCGCGCGAGCGGCGCGCGGTAGCGCAGGCCGAGCAGCGCGATCGCGTCGGCGAGGCCGACCACGCCGATGCGCAGCGGCGTCGCGCCGGCACCGGCCGCGTCGAGCGCGCGCACCGCGAGCGCCGCGGTCTCGACGAAGCGGTCGCGATCGAACTGCGCGGTCGGCGACAGGCGCCAGCGCACGAACGCGGCGGCGTTCAGCACGGCCGCGAGCTCGGTGCGCGGCCAGTCGGCCGACGGCGTTCCGGCGGTGGCGAGGATGCGCTCGTCGAGCAGCAGCCGCCACGACGCGTATGCGTCGATCAGCGCGTCGGCGAGGCCGCCGTCGGCGCGGCCGGCGACCGCCGCGGCGGCGCGCCGCCAGGTCGACTCGATCGCGCGGTCGTGCAGGCGGTCGTGCTCGCGCCAGCGGAACCATGCGTCCCAGGCTTCGACCGCCGCGGCATCGATGAATGGAGAGGGGGCGTGCATGGCTCCGGACGGTCCGCGACCGGTTGCCTTCGGAACGCCAGTATCCGAGCCGTTCCGCCGCGGCGACTTGAGGCGGATCAAGTCCGGGGTTCGCGGCGCGCGCGCCGCGGCGGGAGCGCCGACGTCGGCGTGCCGCTCGCGCCGAGCCGTGCGTCAGCGCCGGGCGAGCGCGTCGCCGAGCGCCGCGCCGAGCTCCGCGCGCGTGTACGGCTTGCGCAGCAGCTTGAAGTCGCGCGCGTCGCCGTCGTTCAGCAGCGCGTGCTCGTAGCCGGAGGTCAGCAGCGTCGGCAGGCCGGGACGCAGCGCGCGCGCGTGCCGCGCGAGATCGACGCCGGTCATGCCGCTGCCGAGCACGACGTCGCTGAACAGGACGTCGATCTCGGCGTGGCCGCGCAGCAGCGCGAGCGCCTCCTCGGCACTCGCCGCGACGAGGCTCGCATAGCCGAGCGAGCGCAGGAACGCGACGACGATGCCGCGCACGTCCGGTTCGTCCTCGACGACGAGCACGGTGCCGCCGGACGGCGCCTCCGCGCGCACGGGCGCGGCCGGCGGTGCCCGCTCGGCCGGCGCGGCGGGCAGGTACAGCGTGACCCGCGTGCCGTAGCCGAGCCGGCTGTCGAGCGTCATCGCGCCGCCGGACTGCTTGGCGAAGCCGTAGACCATGCTGAGGCCGAGGCCGCTGCCGCGCGTCTCGGCCTTGGTCGTGAAGAACGGCTCGAGCGCGCGCGCGAGCACGTCCGGCGCCATGCCGACGCCGGTGTCGGCGACGCTGACCGCGACGTAGCGGCCGCGCGCGAGCTCGATCGCCGGATCGTCGTCGGCGAGCTCGTGCGGTGCCGCCGCGATCGTCAGCTCGCCGCCGCGCGGCATCGCGTCGCGCGCGTTCAGCGCGAGATTGACCAGCGCCGCGTCGAGCTCGCCGGGATCGGCGAACACGTCGGCGTCGTGCGCCTCGCACGCGATGCGGATCGCGACGGTCTCGCCGAGCGTGCGCTTCAGCAGCGACGAGAGCTCGGCGAGCCACGGTTGCAGCACGATCGCGCGCGGCGTCAGCCGCTGCCGCCGCGCGAACGCGAGCAGCTTGCGCGTCAGCGCGGCGCCGTTGCCGACCGCGCGCAGCGCGGCTTGGATGATCTGCGCGCGGTCGCCGGCGTCCGCGCCGTCGTCGTCCTGCAGCAGCTGCAGGTTGCCCGAGATCACGGTCAGCAGGTTGTTGAAGTCGTGCGCGACGCCGCCGGTCAGCTGGCCGATCGACTCGAGGCGCTGCGCGTGCGCGAGCTGCTCCTCGGTACGGCGGCGCTGCAGCGCGGCGCTGAGCAGGTGCGCGACGGACTGCAGGAAGCGCAGCTTGTCGCGGTCGAACGCGCGCTCGCTGCCGGCGAACGCGAACAGCGCGCCGGCCGGCGCGTAACGGTCGTAGAGCGGCAGCAGCACCGCGTCGCGGAAGCCGTACTCCGCGGCCGCCGCGTGCAGCGCGCCGGCCGCGCGCGCGCCGGCGCCGAGGTCGTCGACCTCGGTCGCCGTGAAGCGCGTCTGCCAGTCCGCGCCGCGCAGCGCCGCGGCGAGCCGGTCGAGCAGCTCGAGCGGCACGCCGAGCGACGTGCGCGCGTCGACGTCGAAGCGCTGCGCACCGGCGAGCAGGATCGCGACCGCGTCCACCGACAACGCGGCGGCGACGATCTCCGGCAGCCGCTCGAGCAGCGCCTCGTAGTCGAACGATTCGAGCGCGAGGCGGCCGACCTGGCTCGCGAACGCGTCGTAGCGCGCGCGCGCGAGCGCCGCGCGCGCGCGATGCGTCTCCGACACGTCGCGGATCGACGCGGCGTACAGCGTCGCGTCGCCGTCGCGCGCCGGGCTGAGGCCGATCTCGACCGGGAACTCGCTGCCGTCGCGACGCGCGCCGACGAGTTCGAGACCGATGCCCATCGGGCGCACGTGCGGATTGCCGACGTAGCGCGCGCGGTGCGCGCGGTGCGCCTCGCGCAGGCGCTCCGGCAGCAGCGTCTCGATCGGCAGCCCCGGCAGCACGCCGGGCGGATAGTCGAACAGGCGCTCGGCCTGCGTGTTCGCGAGCACGATGCGGCCGTCGCGGTCGATGACGATCATCGCGTCCGGCGCCGTCTCGAACAGCGTGCGGAACAGCGCCTCGCGCGGTTCTGCCGCGGCGTTCATCCGCGCTCGGGCTTCGCCGTGAACAGATAGCCGGCGCCGCGCACGGACTTGATCAGGCTCGGTTGCGCCGGGTCCGCCTCGATCTTGCGCCGCAGCCGGCCGACCTGCATGTCGATCGCGCGGTCGTACGGGCCGGCGCTGCGGCCGTGCAGCTGCGAGAGCAGGTCGTCGCGCGACAGCACGCGGTTCGGCCGCGCGAGGAACACCTGCAGCAGATCGTATTCGCCGGTCGTCAGCGGCACCGGCTCGCCGGCGTCCGTGGTCAGCCGGCGCGCGGCCGCGTCGAGGCGGAAGCCGGCGAAGCGCACGACCTCGGCGTCCGCGGCGGCGGCGTCGCTCGCGCGCGCGCTGCTGCGGCGCAGAACGCTGCGGACGCGCGCGAGCAGCTCGCGCAGGTCGAACGGCTTCGTCACGTAGTCGTCGGCGCCGAGCTCGAGGCCGACGATGCGGTCGACCGACTCGCCGCGCCCGGTCACGATGATGACCGGGCCGTTCCAGTGGCTGCGCAGGTAGCGCGTCAGCTCGAAGCCGTCCTCGCCGGGCAGGCCGAGATCGAGCAGGACGAGGTCGACCGCCTCCTCGGCGAGCAGGCGCCGCATCGCCGCGCCGTCGCCGGCACCGCTGACTTCGAATCCGTGCGCGCCGAAATAGCGGCGTGCGATCTCGACGATGTCGTCGTCGTCGTCGACGACGAGCAGACGCGGTGGCCGGACGGGGGACGGGCTGGGACGGTCGGCCGGCATCAGGACGATCCTCGCGAGTCGCCATTCTACACATTGCGCCGCGCCGCGCCGCGCGCGGCATCGATCCGGATCGACCGCGCGGGCCGGCGGCTCGCTATGCTTGCGGTCCGATCGCCGCGCCGCGCGGCGAGCACGATCGACGACGAAAACACGGAGGCCGGCCATGCACGACATCCTCGCGCGCGCGAGCAACTTCAAGGCCTGGGACGGCGTGCGCTACGCCGCCGATCTCGCCGCGCGGCTCGACGGCGCGCTGACCGGCGTCTACGTGAATCCGTCGCCGATGTACATGCTGCCGCCGTACGGCACGCCGGACCTGCTCGAAGCGATGATCGAGAACGCGCGCGCGGTCGAGCGCGACGCGTACGCGTCGGCCGATGCGTTCGTCGCCTGGGCCAAGCAGGTCGGCGTGCGCCAGGCGAGCTGGCAGATCGCCGAAGGGCACCTGCCCGACGCGCTCGCACACATCGGCGATTGGCACGACCTGCTCGTGCTCGAGCGCGATCCGGACGCGGCGTGGAGCTCGCCGCCGGAGCTCGGCGCGCTCGTGCTCGGCGCGCGCCTGCCGTGCATCGTCGCGCCGGCCGGCCAGCGCGAGGCGCGGCTCGACTGCGTCGCGCTGGCGTGGAACGGCACCGCGGAAGCCGTCCGCGCGATCCACGCGGCGGCCAAGGACAAGGACGGCGCTCTGGCCC
>DASWOS010000032.1:0-8698 GCA_036398645.1 Dokdonella sp.
CAGCTCGGCGAACATCGCGGCCTTGACGCTCGGGATCGCGCCGAGCAGCGCGGTCGTGCGCGGGCACAGCACGCGCGCCGACGGATGCGCGTCGTCGTACCACTTCAGGTAGAAGCGCTTCCAGCCGCGCCGGAAGAACGAATTGAAACCGACGTCGTCGTACTGCTCCGAGGCGCGGATACGCTGCGCCTCGCGCAGCGCGATCGCCTCGTCGCGGATCTCGGTCCAGTGCTCGCGCAGCGGCGCGAGCTCGGGGAAGCGTTCGACCGGCACGTAACGGCTCGGCGGCACGCGCGAGCACGCGTACATCAGCACGTTCAGCGGCGCCATGAACGTCGAATGGTCGGTGATCTGGCGCGCGAGGCGCAGCCGTACGCGGCCGCGCAGATGCACGTAAGCGGCCGACGAGACGAAGATCGCGAGGACGAGCCACTTCATCGGCGGCGGCAGGGGCGGGCGGGCATGGCGCGCATTGTAGCGGCGCGGGCCGGCCGCGCCGACGCCGGCACGGCGGCGCGCGGAACTGTTCCGTTCCGGCGACACCTCGCGGACAGTTTGTAATGGAAAACTAACGCTGCTGCGTCCATTCGCCGCAGCGGTTCTCGAGTTTCTCCTATTGCATCGCAAAAGATTCGGGTTCTCGACCTGCGCCCACGGCGCGCCGCCGGCGTGCTTCGCCGCAGCACGGCGCGACGTGGCACACAACCTGCTGAAAGGACGTGCTTCACAGCGGAGGAGGACGCCATGAACCCCATCACGACGAGGTCGAACGACATGCCCGCACCTACTGCAACCCGGAATGCCCGCCGGCCCTCGCGCCTGTTCACGGCGCTGCTCAGCTGCGGCCTCGCCGCCGTCGCGCTCGGCGCGTCGAACGCGCGCGCGGTGTCGATCCAGGGCGGCGACTGGGAGCTCGACGTCGGCGGCATCGTCAACGCGTACTACACGGCGACGAGCTGCACCGGCGATCCGATCGCGAGCGGCGTCGCGCTGGCCGGCCGCGGGCTCGGCTGCGCCGGCGAGAGCCACAAGACGACGATCGGCAACGGCCTGCTGCCGAGCGGGCTGATCACGAAGTTCAAGACGACGCAGGAAGGCATCGACATCGGCGGCACCGTCGGCATCATGGTGCACGCGGCGACCTCGTCCGGCGTCGCGCCGAACACGACCGTCGACGTGCGCCAGGCGTTCTTCACGATCGGCACCGCCGATCTCGGCACGCTGAAGATCGGTCGCGACTACGGCATCTTCGGCGCGAACGCGATCCTCGGCGACATGACGCTGCTCGGCGCCGGCGCGCCGGCCGCGGCGAGCCAGCGCGGCCGCGTCGCGCTCGGCCACATCGGCGCCGGCTACACCTACCTCGACAACTACGGCCAGTTCAGCTACACCTCGCCGACGTTCGGCGGCGGCTTCACGTTCAGCGGCGGCGTGTTCAGCCCGGTCGACGCCGGCCTCTACGTGTCGAAGGCGTATCCGCAGCTGCAGGCGCAACTGCAGTACAAGTCGAACGGCTTCGCGGCCTGGGTCGGCGCGAAGTCGCAGAAGTTCTACGGCGCGTCCGGCGACGACAACCCGTTCGAGGACGACAGCTTCAACGAGGTCGCCGGCGAAATCGGCGTGTCGTGGACCGGCGGACCGTTCGGCCTGCTCGCGAACGTGCAGTACGGCAAAGGCATCGGCATCCTGTCCGACGGCGACCAGGGCGACGTCAAGGGCTTCAACTATCTCGTACAGGGCAGCTACATGCTGACCGAAAAGCTGAAGTTCGGCCTGAACTACGGCAAGAGCAAGAACAAGGACGACACCGGCTACAACGACGCGTACAACCTGAGTTTCAAGTCGAACGACAACCTGACCGGCGGCCTGTACTACCAGCTGACCAAGAGCGTGACGCTGGCCGGCGAGCTCGGCGTGACGCGCTCGAAGGACTACTTCGGCAACGAAGCCAAGCAGTACGGCGGCGACATCGGCGGCATCATCTTCTTCTGACCTCACGCCGGGCCGCCGCGCGCCGGCGCGTTCGGCCGGCGTCGCGGCGGACCTGCCGCCTCGCGCGCGCGACGACGCGCGCGCGATCCGAATTTCGAATCCACGATTGCGCCCCGAACCGATCCGCGCGCCGGCTCCGAAAGGACCGGCGCGCGGCGCGGTCCGCTCGCCGCGGCGCCGGCGCGACGATCGTCTATGATCGCGCGACCTCCGCGACCGCGACCGTGATGCCGGACCGCGCCGACGATCTCCTGCGCCGCATCCTGACCGCACGCGTCTACGACGTCGCGCGCGAAAGCGAGCTCGATCTCGCCGCGAACCTGTCCGCGCGGATCGGCAACCGCGTCCACCTGAAGCGCGAGGACAACCAGCCGGTGTTCTCGTTCAAGCTGCGCGGCGCGTACAACAAGATGGCGCAGCTCGACGCCGCCGAACGCGCGCGCGGCGTGTTCGCCGCGTCGGCCGGCAACCACGCGCAGGGCGTCGCGCTCGCCGCGCGCCGGCTCGGCACGCGCGCGCTGATCGTGATGCCGGTGACGACGCCGACGGTCAAGATCGACGCGGTGCGCGCGCACGGCGGCGACGCGGTCGAGATCGTGCTCGCCGGCGAGTCGTACAGCGACGCTTACCGCGCGGCCGAAACGCTCGGCGCCGCGCGCGGGCTGACGCTCGTGCATCCGTTCGACGACCTCGACGTGATCGCCGGCCAGGGCACCGTCGCGATGGAGATCCTGCGCCAGCACCAGGCGCCGATCCACGCGATCTTCGTGCCGGTCGGCGGCGGCGGCCTGATCGCCGGCGTCGCCGCGTACGTCAAGGCGGTCCGGCCGGAGATCCGCGTGATCGGCGTGCAGACCGAGGACTCCGACGCGATGGCGCGCTCGCTCGAGGCCGGGCGCCGCGTCGCGCTCGACGAGGTCGGCCTGTTCTCCGACGGCACCGCGGTCAAGCAGGTCGGCGCGCAGACGTTCGCGCTGTGCCGCCGCCACGTCGACGCGGTCGTGCGCGTCGACACCGACGCGCTGTGCGCCGCGATCAAGGACGCGTTCGAGGACACGCGCAGCGTGCTCGAGCCGGCCGGCGCACTCGCGCTCGCCGGCGCCAAGCATTATGCCGCGCGCGAGGCGCTGCGCGGCGAGACGCTGGTCGCGATCGCGAGCGGGGCGAACCTGAACTTCGATCGCCTGCGCTTCGTCGCCGAGCGCGCCGAAGTCGGCGAGGCGCGCGAAGCGCTGTTCGCGGTCACGATTCCGGAGGAGCGCGGCAGCTTCCGGCGCTTCTGCGCGCTGCTCGGCGCGCGCAGCATCACCGAGTTCAACTATCGGATCGGCGATGCCGAGCGCGCGCGGCTGTTCGTCGGCGTGCAGATCGCGAGCGCCGGCGAAGGCGCCGCGATCGCGGCCGACTTCCGCGGCGCCGGCTTCGACGTGCTCGACCTGACCCACGACGAGCTCGCGAAACTGCATCTGCGCCACATGATCGGCGGCCGCGCGGCGCTCGCCGACGACGAGCTGCTCTACCGCTTCGACTTTCCCGAGCGGCCCGGCGCGCTCGCACGCTTCCTCGCCGCGCTCGATCCGGCCTGGAACATCAGCCTGTTCCATTACCGCAACCACGGCGCCGACTACGGCCGCATCCTCGTCGGCATCCAGGTACCCGGCGCCGACCGCGCGGGGTTCGCCGCGTTTCTCGCCCGGCTCGGCTACGCGCACCGCGACGAGAGCGCGAATCCGGCCTATCGGCTGCTGCTCCGCGCGTAGCGCGCCGCGGCGCCGGCGCCACGCGTTATCTTTGAGCGGATGCCCCGCCCGGTCTTCCGCTTCGGCGACCTCCGCCTCGATCCGTCCGCGCGCGAGCTCGTGCGCGGCGGCGAGATCGTCTCGGTGTCGCCGCCGGTGTTCGACTGCCTCGCCTACCTGATCGAGCACCGCGAGCGTGCGGTCGGGCGCGACGAGCTGATCGCGGCGGTCTGGGGCCGCACCGAGATCAAGGACGACCTGCTCGCGCAGACGCTCGTGCGCGCGCGGCGCGCGGTCGGCGACACCGGCAACGAGCAGCGCGCGATCCGCACGATCCCGCGCTTCGGTTATCGCTGGATCGCGGCGGTCGAAATCGACGGCGGCGCGGCGGCCACGAACGCGGACGCCGGCACGAGTACGGCGGCCGCGCCGCGCGCGCCGACCGAAGCGGCCGCGCCGGTCGAGCACGTGGCGGCCGAGCCTGCGCCGGCCGCGCGGCCGTCGCGGCGGCGGCGCGGGCTCGCCGCGGCGGCGCTGCTGCTCGCGCTGGTCGGCGCGGCCGCGCTGCTCGCGATCTGGTCGGACCGGCCGCGCGCACCGCGCGGCGGCGCGGCGCCGCGCGCAGCCGCTTCGGCCGACGAGGTCTTCGTCGTGCTGCCGGTCAAGGTCGCCGACAGCGGCCGCGAGGCGGCCTGGATCCGGCTCGGCGCGATGGACTACATCGCGACGACGCTGCGCGAGCAGGCGCACCTGCGGGTGCTGCCGAGCGACGCGGCGTTGACGCTGACCGGCGCGCGCGATGCGGCCGCCGCGGACAGCGCGGCGCTGCAGCGGCTCGCCGCCGCGGCCGGCGCGGCCTACGTCGTCACGCCGCACGCGACGCCGACCGCGCAGGGCTGGCGGCTCGTGCTCGACGTCCATCACGACGGCCACCGCGCGAGCTACGCGGCCGACGGCGCGAACCCGCTCGAGGCCGCCGCGCGCGCGACGTCGATGTTCCTCGGCGGGCTCGGCGTGCCGGCGCCGAGCGAGGCGGCGAGCGCGACGCCGGCCGCCGAGAGCGCGCAGCGCATCGGCGCCGCACTGCTCGCCGGCGACCTCGGCGAGGCGCACCGGCTGATCGACGAGGTGCCCGCGGCACTCGAGCGGACACCGGCGGTGCGCCTGATGATCGGCAAGGTCGCGTTCCGCGCCGGCCACGTCGACGAGGCGCGCGCGATCTTCGCGCCGCTCGCGGCCGATGCGACGCTGCCGCCGGTCGAGCGCGCCTGGGCCGAGCTCGGGCTCGGCGCGATCGCCGTGCGCGGCGAGGACTTCGACGCGGCCGAGCGCGAGTACGCGAGCGCGATCGCGACGCTCGGCGACCCGGCCGACCCGTATCTGCTCGGTCTCGCCTACATCGGCCGCGGTGCCGCCGACGGCGGCCGCGGCCGCGCCGAGGCCGCGCTGGCGGACTTCGGCCGCGCGCGCGCGGAGATGGAGCGCGCCGGCAACCGCGTCAGCATCGCCGACATCGACATCGACGTCGCGCAGGTCGAGGCGAATCGCGGCCGCTACGCCGAAGCGGTCGCGACGCTCGCGCGCGCGATCGCCGCGCTCGCGGAATTCGGCGCGCAGGATCACCTGACGATCGCGCTGACCAGCCAGGCGACGGCCGAGCTCGCGCTGCTCGACCTGCCGGCCGCGCTGGCCGCGAGCGAGCGCGCCTGGAACGCCGGCGCCGCGCTCGAGAACCGCGCGATCGCGCGCCGCGCCGCGGCGGTGCGCGTGCGCGCGCTCGTCGCGAGCGGGCGGCTCGGCGCGGCCGCCGAGCTGATCGAGCGCGCCGACCCGCCGGCGGACGGCGCGGACGATGCGGAATTCGCCGTGCTGCGCGCGCGCCTCGCGCTCGAGCGCGGCGACGCGGCCGACGCGGCGCGGCGTGCGGCCGCGGCGATCGATCGCCTCGGCGCGCCGGTCGCCGCGCCCGGTGCGCCGGCCGACCCGGTCGAGCTCGCGCTGCTCGCGCTCGACGCGGCGCAGCGGCGCGGCGACCGCGCGCTCGTGCAGCGCCTGCTCGCCGCGGCGCCGCCGGCGCGCGCCGACGGCGCGCGCATCGCGGCCGTGCGCACGCTGGCCGAAGCGGTCGCGCTCGACCTCGGCGACGACGCCGGCGCCGGCGCGCGCTACGCCGACGCGCTCGCCGCGGCGGACCTGAGCGGCGCGCCGGACCTCGTCGTCGCCGCCGGCGTCGCCGAGCTGCGCTACCTGACCGCGCGGCGCGCACTCGACGACGCGATGAGCGTGCTCGGCCGCCTCGGCGCGTACACGAGCAGCGACTACGCGGCCGCACGCGCGGCCGCCGCGGCGTACCGCGCGCGCGGCGAGCGCGCGCTCGCCTCCGCGAGCGAGGCGCGCGCGCATGCGCTGGCCGGCGAACGCGACGCGCCGGCGCGCTGAAGCGGCGTCCGTCACGCATCGCCCATGCCGCGGCCATGCTTCGCCCATGCCACGCCCAAGCCGCGACGGCGCCGGCGCGGCCCGTGCGCTCGCATTTGCCGCATGCTCGGCGGCGAGCCCCGGCACGTCCGGCGGCATCCCGAAACGGAGCAGAGGTTCCATGATCCTACGAGTCCTCGCGCTGGCCGCCGCCGCGGCCGGCGCGTCCGCCTTCCACCCGGCGCACGCGGCCGCGCCGGCCGGCGACTGCGCCGCCGGCCTCTGCCTGCGCGTCACGCTCGGCACCGACACCGGCGAAGGCGCCTGCGGCACGGCGACGACGCTCGACGTGACCGCCGGCGATCCGGTCGACGTCTGCTACACGGTCACGAACGGCTCGGCCGACACGCTGAACTACCACTGGCTCGGCGACGACGTCGACGGCGCGTTCCTGACCGCGGTCGAGCAGCCGCTCGCGCCGGGCGCGAGCTACCAGTACAACCGCGTGTTCGCCGCGTACCGCAGCGAGGCGCCGACCGCGACCTGGACCGCGACGACCGAGCAGACCCACTACGCGCACGACGACGGCGGAGCGTCGGCGTTCGTCGACGTCGCCGCGACCGGCGTGTCGCTCGGCAACCCGAATCAGAACAGCTGGGAGGCGCCGCTGACGCTGCCGTTCGCGGTGCGCTTCTACGACGTGGTCTCGGACCGGATCTGCGTCAGCGCGAACGGGCTGATCTTCTTCGGCGTCACGACCTGCCCGACGCAGGCGTTCGCGCCGCCCGGCGTCTACTGGTTCGAGAACGGGCCGCTGCCGGGCGACCTGCCGGCGCCGGTCATCGCGCCGTACTGGATGCACTTCTACTTCGGCGGCCAGGTGCACTACCAGACGCTCGGCGACGCGCCGAACCGCAGGTTCGTCGTCGAGTGGTCGAACGAGCAGGCCTGGGACGCCGACGGCGACGGCGGCACCGGCGATCCGATCGTCGCGTTCGAGGTCGTGTTCGACGAGGCGAGCCCGGCGCTCGCGTTCGAGTACGCGCACACCGCGTTCGGCGATCCGGCCAGCGACGACGGCGCCGCGGCGACGGTCGGACTGCAGCGCGACCCCGCCTATGCCGATCAGTATTCGTACGCGACGGCCTCGCTGCACGACGGCGAGTCCATCGTGTGGACGCCGTCGAACCCGACCCGCTACGAGGCGAGCGCGCAGGTGCATCTGAACGTCGGCGCGCCGGCGATCGAGGTGGCGCCGGCCGCGCTCGACGCGAGCGCCGAGGCCGGCGCGTCGACGACGCAGCCGCTCGCGATCGCGAACCGCGGCGACCGCGACCTGCGCTGGAGCCTCGACAAGGCCGCGGTCGCGGCCGACGCGCACTTCCCGGCCGCGCCGCGCGCATTCGGCCACGGCGATCCGCGCGGCAAGAGCGCCTGGAGCGCGCCGCGAAGCGCGGCCGGTACGCCGCGACGCGCGTCGGCCGCCGCGCCGACGCCGCCGTCCGGCGCCGGCCCGTCGGCCTATGCGGTCGCCGGCACGCCGGACGGCATCGCGTTCGTCGGTCTCGACCTGACGCAGCCGGACGTGCTGAACCCGATCCTCGACGGCGAGGATTCGTCGCTGACCTCGGCGACGTTCGTCGGCAACGACTTCGGCAAGCAGTACGCGGTCGAGGTCACGCGCAGCGGCCCGCTGCACTTCTACACGTCGACCTACGGCACGATCGACACCGCGACCGGCGCGTTCACGCCGATCACCGCGCTCGCGGTGCCGTCGATCACGTACATCGCCGCGCTGCGCTGGGACCCGGCCAGCGGCTCGATCTACGCGATCGGCATCACCTCGACGCAAGCCGACGGCAGCAATCCGACCGACGCGCTGTACTCGATCGACGTCGGCAGCGGCGCGATCACCGCGATCGGACGCATCGAAGGCGACGGCGTCAACGAGCATCCGCTGCTCGTGAACCTCGCGATCAGCCCGGCCGGCCTGCTCTACGCGATCGACATCGTCGACGACGTGCTGCTCGCGATCGACAAGACCGGCGCGCGCGCGACCGTGATCGGGCCGACCGGCCTCGACGCGAACTACGTGCAGGGCATGGACTTCGACCAGGGCACCGGAACGCTGTACTGGGCCGCCTACGGCGACTTCGGCAGCCGCGTCTACGCCGTCGACGTCGACAGCGGCCACCTGAATCTGCTCGGCGAGGTGCAGGACGACGACGAGCTCGTCGCGCTCGGCATCGCCGAACCGAACCCGTGCCTCGACGCGGCCGACGTGGCGTGGCTCGCGTTCGACGCGGCGAGCGGCACGACGCCGGGCGGCGCGACGAGCACGGTCACGCTGACGTTCGATGCGGCCGGCCTCGATCCCGGCACGTACGCGGCGAACGTCTGCGTCTACAGCAACGACGCGAACCACGGCGTCGCGAGCGTGCCGGTCGCGTTCACGGTGTCGGCTGCGGTCGCGGACCGGATCTTCGTCGACGGCTTCGACGCGCGCTGAGCGTCGCGGCGCCGCGTCCGCCGGGGCGGCGCCGCGTTCG
>DASWOS010000033.1:0-4610 GCA_036398645.1 Dokdonella sp.
TCGGCCTCGATGCCGCCGACGCCCCAGCCGAGCACGCCGATGCCGTTGATCATCGTCGTGTGCGAGTCGGTGCCGAACACGGTGTCCGGATAGATCCACGGCTCGCCGTCCTTGTCCGCGGTGAACACGACGCGCGCGAGGTACTCGAGGTTGACCTGGTGCACGATGCCGGTTCGCGGCGGCACGACCTTGAAGTTGTTGAACGCCTTCTGGCCCCAGCGCAGGAACGCGTAGCGCTCGCGGTTGCGCTCGAACTCGATCTCGACGTTGCGGTCGATCGCGCTCTCGGAGCCGAACGCGTCGACCTGCACCGAATGGTCGATGACGAGCTCGGCCGGCGCGAGCGGATTGATCCGCGTCGCGTCGCCGCCGAGCTTGACGACCGCGTCGCGCATCGCGGCGAGGTCGACGACGCACGGCACGCCGGTGAAGTCCTGCAGCACGACGCGCGCCGGCATGAACGCGATCTCGGTGTCCGGCTCCTTGCGCGCGTCCCAGTTCGCGACCGCCTCGATCTCCTTCGCGGTCACGTTGACGCCGTCCTCGTGGCGCAGCAGGTTCTCGAGCAGGATCTTCATCGAATACGGCAGGCGCTTCAGATCGAAGCGCTGACCGAGCTTGGCGAGGCTCGCGTATCGATAGTGCTGGCCGTTGACCTCGAGGACGTCCCGGGTCGAGAACGTGTCTGTCATCTGCATCTCCTGATCGTGCTGGCGTTCGCTCGCATGAGGCGCTCGTCCGTCGCGGCGGCGATCCGCGGACGCGGATCGGCGGAATGGGCCCGCCATTATCGCTCAAACGGTCGCTGCGCCGCGACCGCGGGCGGCCTGCGGCGGCGGCTCAGCCGCGATCGAGCGTGCTGCGCGTCAGCAGGCCGCGCGCGAGCATCATGTACTCGCGCCGCCGCACCAGCAGGCGCAGCTGACTGCCGCCGACCTGCCGCCAGAGCACCGCGGCGCGAATCGCGGCGAGCAGCAGCGCGCGGATCTGCTCGACGAGCCGGGCGTCGGCGAGGTGCAGCGGATTGCCGTGCACGACGATGCGCGGACGCAGCTGCGACAGCGTCGCGACGTAGAGCTCGGCGAGCCGCGCCACGACGCTCGCGTGCGCGACGCCGAGGTGGACGGTCTGGCGCTGGATGCCTTCGATGCCGCCGCGCAGCTCGCGCAGCATCGCCGCGTCGCGCGCCAGCCGTCGCTCAAGGCGCAGCACGCCGAGCACGAGCCGCGTCAGCGCGAGGTCGCGGCGGCCGTCCTCGAACTGCGCGAGCAGCGTTTCGAGCCCGGCGCGCACGCCGGTCAGCCCGCCGAACACTTCGGCTGCGCTGTCGGCGTCGATGCGGAACACGCTGGCGAGGCTCGCCTCGATCGCGGCGGCGTCCGCGCGCCCGCGCGTCGCGACGTCGCGGACCAGCCGGCACGCCTGCACGATGCCGGCCAGCGCGATGACGCGCGCCTCACGCACGGGCCGCATCCCAGCCGCCGAACGGCGCGTCGCTGGCCTCGATGACGCCGCCGCCGAGGCAGACGTCGTCGGCGTAGAACACGACCGACTGACCCGGCGTGACCGCGCGCTGCGGCTCGTCGAAATGCACGACGCAGCGGTCGCCGTCGAGCTCGACGCGGCAGGCCTGCTCGGACTGCCGGTAGCGCGTCATCGCCGCGCAGCGGAACTCGGCGGCCGGCGGCGCGCCGGCGACCCAGCTGAGCTCCGTAGCGGCGAGCCGCCGCGACTGCAGCCAGCGGCTCGCGCCGCCCTGCGCGACGTAGAGCACGTTCGCCGCGACGTCCTTGCCGACCACGTACCACGGTTCCGCGGCCGCGCCGCGACGTCCGCCGAGGCCGAGGCCGCTGCGCTGGCCGAGCGTGAAGTAGAACACGCCCGGATGCTCGCCGACGGCGACGCCGTCCGGCGTGCGCGTCTCGCCGGGTTGCGCCGGCAGGTACGCGGACAGGAACGCGCGGAAATCGCGCTCGCCGATGAAGCAGATGCCGGTCGAGTCCTTCTTGTCGTGCGTCGCGAGCGCGGCCTCGCGCGCGATCCGGCGCACCTCGCTCTTCGGCAGCTCGCCGAGTGGGAACAGCGTCGCGGCGAGCGCGTCCTGCCCGAGCGCGTGCAGGAAATAGGTCTGGTCCTTGGTCCGGTCGCAGGCGCGCTTCAGGCGCCAGTGCCCGTCGACGCGGTCGAGGCGAGCGTAGTGGCCGGTCGCGATCTTGTCGGCGCCGAGCGCGCGGGCGTGCTCGAGGAACGTCTTGAACTTGATCTCGCGATTGCACAGCACGTCCGGATTCGGCGTGCGCCCGCGGCGGTGCTCGTCGAGGAACCGCGCGAAGACCTGCTCCCGATACTGCGCGGCGAAGTTGCGCACGTAGAGCGGCAGGCCGAGCTGCGCGCAGACCGCGACCGCGTCCTTGCGGTCCGCGTCCGCGCGGCACTCGCCGTCGTCCGCGTCGTCTTCCCAGTTGCGCATGAACAACCCGGCCAGCCGCGTGCCGGCGTCGCGCAGCCGCAGCGCGGCGACCGACGAATCGACGCCGCCGGACATGCCGACGATGACCTGGGATGCCATAGCCTTTCGTTCTTTTCCGTGGAAGGCGGTCCGCGAACGCCGCCGTTCGCTTCATGCGCTCATCGAGGGGCGCGAAAGTACCTTATCGCGTCCAGCGGCAGGCGGCGGCCGGCGCGCCAATCGTTGACGCTGGCGAGCACCAGCGGGCTGCGCAGGCGCGCCGACGCCGCGACGATCTCCGCGCGCGTCAGCCACAGCGCGCGCAGGATGCCGGCGTCGAGCGGCCGTGCCGGATCGTGGCGCAGCGCGTCCGCGGCGAACGTGAAGCGCACGAACTGGCGTCCCGACGGCGCGCTCCACTGCTGGATGCCGAGCAGCCAGCGCAGCTCGACGTCCCACCCGGTCTCCTCGCGCGTCTCGCGCACGGCCGCCTCGAGCAGACTCTCGTCGGGATCGAGGTGGCCGGCCGGCTGGTTCAGCACGACGCGGCCGCGCACGTCCTCCTCGACGAGCAGGAAGCGGCCGTCGCGCGGCACGACGGTCGCGACCGTCACGTGCGGGCGCCACACGTCGGCGTCGTCGAGCTCGGTCGGATTCGGCAGCGGACCCGTCATTGCGGCGCGAGTCTACTCGATGCGGAACGCGGCCGGCGTGCCGCGGACGCCGGCCACGCGATCCCTTGCAGTCGCTGAATTCGGCCGCAGTTCGCGGGTCCGGGTCCGACGACTCGGGCGTATACTGGACTTGGCCGTATCGGAATGCTCCTGCCATGGCGAATCGACCCGACCCCTCCGATCCCCCCGAACGACACATCGAGCACGGCCCCGGCCTCGCCGTCGAGGAGGCGCGCCCGGAAGTCGTGCGCCCGCCGCTGTACCAGGTCATCCTGCTGAACGACGATTTCACGCCGATGGACTTCGTCGTCGTCGTGCTCGAGACGTTCTTCAACATGGACCGCGAGCGCGCGACGCAGGTCATGCTGCACGTCCACACGCGCGGCAAGGGCGTCTGCGGCGTGTTCACGCGCGAGGTCGCCGAGACGAAGGTCACGCAGGTCAACGAATTCTCGCGGACGCATCAGCATCCGCTGCTGTGCACGATGGAGAAAGCCTGAGCGCGAAGCTCGCTGGAAAACGACCCACCGGTCCCTATATAGCGACGAGTAATTTCCGGAGCATCCAGAATGTTCAGTAAGGATCTCGAGATCACCATAGGCCAGTGCTACAAGGAAGCGCGCGAGCAGCGGCACGAATTCATGACCGTCGAGCACCTGTTGCTCGCGCTGCTCGACAACGCCTCGGCCGTGGCGGTGCTCAGGGCGTGCAACGCGGACGTCGCGAAGCTGGCCCGGGACCTGCGCTCGATCATCACCGAAACCGTGCCGGTGCTGCCGCCGAACGACGAGCGCGACACGCAGCCGACCCTCGGCTTCCAACGCGTGCTCCAGCGCGCGGTCTACCACGTGCAGTCGTCCGGACGTAAGGAAGTCACCGGCGCGAACGTGCTCGTCGCAATCTTCGGCGAGAAGGACTCGCACGCGGTCTATTTCCTCGGCCAGCAGGACATCTCGCGGCTCGACGTCGTCAACTACATCTCGCACGGCATCGCGAAGATCGGCCACGAGTCCGGCTCGCAGCCGGCCGGCAACGAAGCGGCGCGCGAAGGCGAGGGCGGCGAGGAGCCGCGCGGCAATCCGCTCGCGGAGTTCGCGAACAACCTCAACGAGCTCGCGCGCCAGGGCAAGATCGACCCGCTGATCGGCCGCAACGAGGAGATCGAGCGCACGATCCAGGTGCTCTGCCGCCGGCGCAAGAACAATCCGCTCTACGTCGGCGAGGCCGGCGTCGGCAAGACCGCGCTCGCGGAAGGGCTCGCCAAGCGCATCGTCGAGGGCAACGTGCCCGCGGTGCTCGCCGACTGCACGATCTGGTCGCTCGATCTCGGCGCGCTCGTCGCCGGCACGAAGTACCGCGGCGATTTCGAGAAGCGCCTGAAGGCCGTCATCACGCAGCTCAAGAAGGAGCCGGGCGCGATCCTGTTCATCGACGAGATCCACACGATCATCGGCGCGGGCTCCGCGTCCGGCGGCACGATGGACGCG
>DASWOS010000034.1:0-3737 GCA_036398645.1 Dokdonella sp.
AGGCTGTGGGGTGTCGAGGACGGGCCGCGGCGCGATGGACCGGCGCGACGTCGTCCGGCGCCGCATCCGTGTCGCCGACTTACGGAAGCACCCCTTGCGAAACAGTGGCTTGGGAACTGGCGGAGAGAGAGGGATTCGAACCCTCGATAGAGCTTTTGACCCTATACTCCCTTAGCAGGGGAGCCCCTTCGGCCTCTCGGGCATCTCTCCGGAATTTCGCTCGCTGCGGCCGGCGCGCCCGAAGGCGGCGCCCGGTCGAACGGCGGGTCGCGCAGGATAGCCGCGGCCGAGGCCGCGGTAAAGCTCAACTCGTCGCGCCGCTCTCGGTGCCGGACGACGGCTCCGCGTCCGGCGAGAGCTCGCGCTTGATGCGCTGGTAGATCTCCTCGCGATGCACGGCCACGTCCTTGGGAGCATTGATCCCGATCCGGACTTGGTTTCCCTTGACGCCGAGCACGGTGACGGTCACCTCGTCCCCGATCATCAGCGTCTCACCAACCCGGCGAGTCAAAATAAGCATGTGGTGCTCTCCGTAACACTTATCGTTCGGTCCTATGAGCTTCGTCTTGCAAAAAACTCACCCGGATGCAAAGACGAAACTTCGGGGACCCGGTCGCAGCCTCCTCGCTGCTCGCTCCCCTGGTGTCCGGCTCGCCGTCATTGTCCGCCGGCGTGGCGGCGGCGCGGTGATGGCCGAGACCATCGGATACTAACGAACGCCTCCGGCACGCGCAACGAAACCGGCCGGACGAAAAGTCCACAATTCTTTTACATTCACGCGAGCCGATCGGCGATCCACGCAGGTACCGCCGCGAGCGCCGCGTCGAGCGCCTGCGAATCGACGCCGCCGCCTTGCGCCAGGTCCGGCCGACCGCCGCCCTTGCCGCCTATCGCGGCGGCGACGTGCGCGACGACGTCGCCGGCCTTGATCCGCCCGAGTGCCGCGCCGTGCACGCCGCCGACGAGCGCGGCCTTGCCGTCGGCGCCCGCCGCGAGCAGCACGACGCAGTCGCCGAGCTTCTGCTTCAGCACGTCGACGCCTTCGCGCAGCGCCTTCGCGTCGAGACCGTCGACGCGCGCGGCGACGACGCGAATGCCGCCGACCGCACGTGCACCGGCGGCGAGATCCTGCGTCGCCGAGCTCGCCGCCTTCGCCTTGTACGATTCGAGTTCGCGCTCGAGCTTGCGCTGGCGCTCGAACAGCTGGCGCAGCTTGTCGACGACCTCGGCGCCGTGCGCGGACAGCAGGTCGCCGATCTCGCCGAGTCGCTCCTCCTCATCGGCGACGTAGGCGAGCGCGGCGGCGCCGGTCAGCGCCTCGATGCGGCGTACGCCGGCCGCGACGCCGCTCTCGGCGACGATCTTGAACAGGCCGATGTCGCCGGTGCGCGCGACGTGGGTGCCGCCGCAGAGCTCGGTCGAGAAGTCGCCCATCTTCAGCACGCGCACCTCGTCGCCGTACTTTTCGCCGAACAGCGCGATCGCGCCGACGTCGAGCGCTTCCTGGTAGGCCATCTCGCGGATCTCGGCCGCGGAGTTGCGCCGGACCTCCGCGTTGACGAGGTCTTCGACGCGCCGCAGCTCGTCGGCCGTGATCGGCTGGAAATGCGCGAAATCGAAGCGCAGCCGGTCCGGCGCGACGAGCGAGCCCTTCTGCTGCACGTGCGCGCCGAGCACGCGCCGCAACGCCGCGTGCAGCAGATGCGTCGCGGAATGGTTCAGCACGGTCGCCTGCCGGCGCGCGGCGTCGACGCGCGCGTTCACGCTCGCGCCGACGCGGAGCTCGCCGCCGTGCCAGCGCCCGGCGTGCGCGTGGAACGCACCGCCGAGCTTGACCGTGTCGAGCACCTCGAAGCGCCCGTCGGCGTTCGCGAGCTCGCCGGTGTCGCCGACCTGGCCACCGGACTCCGCATAGAACGACGTGTGATCGAGGATCACGTGCGCGGACTCGCCGTCCCGCAACGCGTCGACCGCGCGGCCGTCGCGCACGATCGCGAGCACGCGCGCGCCGTCGACGGACAAGGTCTCGTAGCCGACGAACCGCGTCGGCGGCAGGCTGCTCGCGAGCTCGGCCGGCAGGCTCGCCTTGCCCTCGAACTGGCTCGCCGCGCGCGCGCGCTCGCGCTGCCGCCGCATCGCGGCCTCGAAGCCGGCCATGTCGACGTCGATGCCGCGCTCGCGCGCGATGTCGGCGGTCAGGTCGACCGGAAAGCCGTAGGTGTCGTACAGGCGGAACGCGTCGTCGCCGGAGATCGCACGCGCGGCACGCTTCGCGATCTCCTCGAACACCTTCATGCCCTGCTCGAGCGTCTCGCCGAAGCGCTCTTCCTCGGCGAGCAGCGCGCGCTCGACGAACTCGCGCTTGGCCGACAGTTCCGGATACGCCTCGCCCATGACCTCGACCAGCGCCGGCACCATCGCGTGGAAGAACGGCCGCTTCTGCCCGAGCATCCAGCCGTGGCGCAGCGCGCGGCGCACGATCCGGCGCAGCACGTAGCCGCGCCCTTCGTTCGACGGCAGCACGCCGTCGACGATCAGGAACGCGCAGGCGCGGATGTGATCGGCGATCACGCGCAGCGACTTGTCCTCGAGGTCGCTCGCGCCGGTCAGCTTCGCGGCCGCGCGGATCAGGTGCTCGAACAGGTCGATCTCGTAGTTCGAATGCTTGTGCTGCAGCACGGCCGCGAGTCGCTCGAGGCCCATGCCCGTGTCGACGCACGGCGCCGGCAGCTTCGACAGCGTGCCGTCGGCGGCACGGTCGAACTGCATGAACACGAGGTTCCAGATCTCGATGTAGCGGTCGCCGTCCTCGTCCGGCGAGCCGGGCGGACCGCCGGCGATGCCGGGCCCGTGGTCGTAGAAGATCTCCGTGCACGGTCCGCACGGCCCGGTATCGGCCATCTGCCAGAAGTTGTCCGATGCGTACGGGGCGCCCTTGTTGTCGCCGATGCGGACGATGCGCTCGGGCGGCACGCCGATCTCGTCGCGCCAGATCGCGTACGCCTCGTCGTCGCTCTGGTAGACGGTGACCCAGAGCCGCGCGCGGTCGAGCTTCAGCACGTCGGTCAGGAACTCCCACGCCCACTCGATCGCCTCGCGCTTGAAGTAGTCGCCGAACGACCAGTTGCCGAGCATCTCGAAGAACGTGTGATGACGCGCGGTGTAGCCGACCGAGTCGAGATCGTTGTGCTTGCCGCCGGCACGCAGGCAGCGCTGCACGTCGGCCGCGCGCACGTAGCCGAGCTTCTCGCTGCCGAGAAACACGTTCTTGAACTGCACCATGCCGGAGTTCGTGAACAGCAGCGTCGGATCGTTCGCCGGCACGAGCGAGCTCGAAGGCACGATCGTGTGCCCCTTGCGCTTGAAGAAGTCGAGGAAAGCGGAGCGGATTTCGGAGGTTTTCATGCAGCGAGCCGGGAACTTCGGAAAAGACGACGGACACGCCGACGATGCGGTCCGCGAAGCGCGTTCTCAATCGAACGCTTCGCCCGGATCGTCGACGTCGGCGCGGGTGACGGCCCTTACTGTCGCCGGATCGAAGCCGCGGCGCAAGAGAAAGCCGGCGCGCCGGGCCCGCTCGTCGGCATCCTGCGGCGGCACGGCGCCGAAGCGGCGCTTCAGCTGTGCGGCGGCGACCGCGAGCCAGTCCGCGTCGACCGCAGCGACGGCCTCGCGCACGTCGGCGTCGCGAAGACCGTGCGACTTGAGCTCGGCGCGGATTCGTGCCGGCCCGTAGC
>DASWOS010000035.1:0-4326 GCA_036398645.1 Dokdonella sp.
CGGCGCGAGTGCGCGCGCCGACGAGCTCGCCGCGCGGCTCGCTCGCTACGAGCGCGACTGGGCCGACGCCGAGCAGAACCTGCGCCGGCTGAGCGCGCACGCGGCCGTGCAGCAGGCCCACGCCGAGCGCCTCGCGCACGAGGCCGCCGAAGCGAAGCACGCGCGCGAGCAGGCACAGGCCGAGCTCGTCGAGCTGACGCGCCGCCACGCCGCACTCGAGGCGAGTGCGCAGGAGCAGGCGCGCGCCGCGGCCGAGAAGCTGCAGCTGCTCGATCAGGCCGAGCAGCGGCTGCGCGAGGCGTTCCAGAACCTCGCCAATCGCATCCTCGACGACAAGGCCGAGCGCCTGCGCGAGCAGAGCGCACAGCAACTCGGCGGGCTGCTCGATCCGCTGAAGGTGCAGTTGAAGGAATTCCGCGAGGCGGTCAACACGACGCATGCGAACGAGCAGCGCGAACGCGGCATGCTCGCGCAGGAGATCCAATCGCTGAAGCAGCTGAATCAGCGCATCAGCGAAGACGCGGTGAATCTCGCCCGCGCGCTGCGCGGCGACAATCGCACGCAAGGCGCCTGGGGCGAGCTCGTGCTCGAACGGCTGCTCGAGACCGCGGGGCTGCAGGCCGGGCGCGAGTACGAGCTGCAGGTGAGCTTCAGCGTCGAGGACGGCGGCCGCCAGCGTCCGGACGTGATCGTGCGCCTGCCCGACGACAAAGACATCGTCATCGACGCGAAGGTCTCGCTGGTCGGCTGGGAGCGCTTCGCCGGCGCGGCCGACGACGGCGAGCGCGCGCTCGCGCTGCGCGAGCACCTGGCGTCGCTGCGCCGGCACATCGACGGCCTGTCCGCGCGCGACTACAGCGCGCTCGCCGGCTTGCGCACGCTCGACTTCGTGCTGTTGTTCGTGCCGGTCGAGGCCGCGTTCATCGAGGCCGTCCGTGCCGACGCGGGGTTGTACGGCTACGCGCTCGCGAAGAACATCTCGCTGGTCAGCCCGAGCACGCTGATGGCGACGCTGCGCACGGTCTCCCACCTGTGGCGTCTCGAGCAGCGCAACGTGCACGCGGCCGAGTTCGCGCGCGTCGCCGCGCGGCTGCACGACAACTTCGCGATGCTGATCGAGGAGTTCGAAAGCGTCGGCGCGCAGCTCGGCAAGGCGCAGGATGCGCACAAGCGCGCGTTGCGCCGTCTGACCGACGGCGGCAAGGGCAGCGTGCTGCGCCAGGTGCAGAGCCTCGCCGAAATGGGCGCGCCGGTGAAGAAGACGCTCGGCAGCAATCGCCTCGGCCGTCCCGGCCTGGCCGCCGACGCCGATGAATCCGCCGAAATCGATTCCGGCGCGGCCGAACCGGCACGCTCCGCGGAGCTGCCGTTCGCGCCGGAGGCGTAGCAGCGCGTCGCGTGGCCGGAACCGTCACGCGTGCGTCGGTCGCGGCATCGCTCGAACGCGGCGCAGCGCGAGCGCCGCGCAGGATGCCGAAACCACCGCTCGCACGACGGAGGCACGCGTGTAGGCGCCGGCCTCGGCCTCGGCCGCGAGGCGCGCCGTCGTATTTCGCGCAATCGCGGCGGAAGCCGGTTCTTACGTCGCTCGGCGCGAGCATCGGTGATCGTGCGAGGGGAGGGGACCGCGTCCACCGCCGACGCCGGCTATTACGTCACCCCGCGAGCATCCGTGGCGATGCGAAGCGCGGAGCCCGCGCATTTCGCCGCTGAAGCGGGCTCCGACATCGGCGTGCGAACTTTCGCGTGCCCGGCGATGGCGGTCTCGGCTCGGCGTGCGCGGTCGCGGCCGGCACGATGCGGCGGCTCGGTACCGGCGTTCCGGCGCGCATGCGCACGCGGAATCGATCGCCGCGGCGCGATGCGGTTGCACGATGACAGGCTGACTTGCAAGTCAGACTGTCGAAATCTATAGTGCGGCCATGAGCGCGCACGATCGTCCGGCTCCCGTCGAAGCCGTCGTCGAGGAGCTGCTGCAGGTGACCGGACAGCTGCTTCGCCGCCTGCGCGCCGAGGCCGGCGCGCACGAGCTGACGTTGTCCCAGGCCGCCGTGCTCAAGCAGCTCGACGCGCGCGGCGCGGCCACCACCGCCGAGCTCGCGCGCGCGCAAGCGGTGAAGCCGCAGTCGATGGGCGTCACGCTCGCCGGGCTCGAGCGCGATGGGCTCGTCGAGCGCCGGCCGCATCCGCACGACCGGCGCCAAGTTCTGTTCTCGCTCTCCAAGGCCGGTACCGCGATGCGGCGCCGGCACCGGCTCCTCAAGCGCGAATGGCTCGTGGCCGCGATGGCCGCGCTCGACGCGGACGACCGGCGCACGCTGACCGCCGCGCTCGGCGTGATCAGGCGTCTCGGCGAATCGTGACGCCGCCGCCGCTCGGCTCTTACGCTCCACCCGGACGCTCGCCGCACGCCGTCGAGAACGGCCTGATCGGCGCGATCCATGGACGGATCGGGCGCGCATCGACGGCGCGTTCCGTCGATGCGCGGACCGTGGCGTGGCTCCGTCGCGGCCGTGCGAGTCGAGCAGCGGCAAGACGGGACTTTCTCGACACCTTACTGGAACCTCTGCATGTCCGTGACCACGCTGGACACGAATACCGCGCTGATCGTCGTCGATCTGCAGAAGGGCATCGTCGGGCGTCCGAGCGTGCATCCGATCGACGCCGTGATCGCGAATGCCGCCGCTCTCGCGGACGCGTTCCGCGCGTGCGATCTGCCCGTCGTGCTGGTCAACGTCGACGGCGCTGCACCGGGGCGGACGGAGCAACGCCGAGGCAGCCACGAACGCCCGGACGGCTGGTCCGATCTGATTCCCGAATTGAATCGACAGTCGGGCGACCCCGTCGTCACCAAGCGCACCTGGGGCGCGTTCACCGGCACCGGCCTCGCCGAGCACCTGAAGGCACTCGACGTCAGCCAAGTCGTCGTCACCGGCGTCGCGACCAGCATCGGTGTCGAATCCACCGCGCGCCACGCCTACGAGCTCGGCTTCAACGTCACGCTCGCGCTCGACGCGATGACCGACGTCGATGCCGAGGCGCACGCCCACAGCGTCGGCCGCATCTTCCCGCGCCTCGGCGAAACCGGCACGACGCGACAGATCCTCGACTTGCTCCGCCGCCGCTGATGCGGCGGCCGGCGCTACGCGGCCGCGACCGGTGATGCGCGCGCGCGTCACGGCCGGTATATTCCGCTCGCTGCGATTCTTCAATTATCGGGCCTGGTCCGCCGGCACGCTCGTATCGAACGTCGGCACGTGGATGCAGCGCACCGCGCAGGACTGGCTCGTGCTGACGCAGCTCACGCACCACGACGCCGCCGCGGTCGGTACGGTCATGGCGCTGCAATTCGGTCCGCAGTTCCTGCTGCTGCCGTTGAGCGGCTTCGCCGCCGACCATTACGACCGTCGCAAGCTGCTGATGGCGACGCAGGCTGCGATGGGCGGCTTGGCGCTGGCGCTCGGCGTGCTCGTCGTCGGCGGATGGGTGCGGCTCTGGCACGTCGACGCATTCGCGTTCCTGTTCGGCTGTGCGGCGGCGCTCGATGCGCCGGCGCGCCAGACCTTCGTCGCCGAGCTCGTCGACGAAGCGGATCTCGCAAACGCCGTCGCGTTGAACTCGACCTCGTTCAACGCGGCACGAATGGTCGGGCCGGCCGTCGCCGGCCTCTGCATCGCCGCGGTCGGTACCGGCTGGGCATTCGTAGCCAACGGGCTCTCGTTCGTCGCCGTGCTGGTGTCGTTGGGCTTGCTGCGGCGTGCTGAGCTTCGTCCGAGCCATCGTGCGCCGCGTGTTCGCGGCAGCTTCGTCGAAGGGTTTCGTTACGTCCGAGGACGACCGGATCTGCTGGCGATCGTCGCGATGCTGTTCTTGATCGGCACGTTCGGTCTGAACTTTCCGATCTTCATTTCGACGATGGCGGTCAGCGTTTTCCATGCGGATGCACGCGGCTACGGTCTGCTCAGCTCGGTCATGGCGATCGGTACGATCAGCGGAGCGCTGCTCGCCGCCGGCCGCGAACGACCGCGTTTCCCGCTACTGGTCGGCGGTGCGGCCGTGTTCGGCTTCGGCTGTGCGTGCGCCGCGCTCGCACCCGGCTATGCGTGGTTCGGCGCCGCGCTGGTCGTGATCGGCGTGTCGGCTCTGACGTTCACCAATACATCGAACGGAGTGATGCAGCTGACTACCGCACCGGCGATGCGCGGCCGCGTAATGGCGATCCGCCTCGCCGTGGCGACCGGCGGCACGCCGATCGGCGCACCGGTGGTCGGCTGGGTCGCCGACCGTTTCGGTCCGCGCTGGGCGCTCGGCGTGGGCGCCGCCGCC
>DASWOS010000036.1:0-5728 GCA_036398645.1 Dokdonella sp.
GCGTCTATGCGATGTTCTGGATCACGAAGGCGGCGGTATCGCACATGCCGGCCGGCGCGGCGATCATCAACACCGCCTCGGTCAACGCCTACGATCCGGCGGAGAACCTGCTCGATTACGCCTCGACGAAGGCCGCGATCGCGATCTTCACGAAGGCGCTCGCGAAGCAGTTGATCCAGCGCGGCATCCGCGTCAACGCGGTCGCGCCGGGGCCGTTCTGGACGCCTCTGCAGGTCAGCGGCGGACAGACGCAGCAGAAGCTGCAGCAGTTCGGCGCCGACACGCCGATCGGCCGCCCCGGACAGCCGGCCGAGATCGCCACCGTCTACGTCGATCTCGCTTCGAGCGAAGCGAGCTACGTGACCGGCCAGGTCTACGGCGCAGCCGGCGGCCGCGGCAACCCGTGACGGCGCGCGTCAGCTGCGAGGCGCCGGCGCGGGTCGGCGTCGGCGAGGTCACGGTGCGCCGCGCGCGACGCGCATGACGCCGCCGCATGCGTGACCGCCGTCTTTCAATGTCGCACCTGCGTCCACGAGTCCGGGCTCCCGGTACGACCTCTGGCGATCGCCGAGAAGCGGCGACGCGTTTCTCGACGATCTCGCGAGCGGCATAACGTCGTCCGTCGACGTCGCGCGCGCGAGCGCGAACCGAACTCCGGCCGGCAGCGCGGACGCGACGAAGTCGCGACATGCCCGTGTGCCAAATCGAGAGCGGCATCGCTGCGGCTCGACCGAAGCGCGCGCGGCGCGCTTTCTCATGGCGCGGCGGCTGCGCCCTCCCCTCTACGCAAATACGGTGCGATCGAAGCCGGCCTACCGCGTACGTGGCTGCGCGATGTGTCGACGTCGCTCGGTCCGCGATGTGCTCACGGCAGCTCCGACGTCGTGCGCGACCACGCGGCGCCACCGAATGCGACGCCGAGACACGCGACCGCCGAAATCCGCTCGCGCACTCGCCGGCGTGAGCACGCGTGAACGGCGTCCGCTCGTGAAGCGGCCGTCAGCCGCGCAGCCGCGCGATCACGGCCGATGCGTCGGACGTCGCATGGCCGAGCGCGGTATTGTCGAAGATGCACCAGCGTTCGCGCGTGGCGGGCTCCGGCTTCGCGAGCCGGCGCGCGATGCGGTCGAGCACCGCCGGCGCATAGGCGTCGTAGTACACGTGCGGCGAGCCGTGCAAGCGCAGGTACTCGACGCCGTGGCCGCCGCCCGGCACCGCCGCGCGCGGAACGCGCGCCGGATCCGCGCCGACGCGCGCGATGCCGCGCGCGCGCAGCGCCGCCTCGACCGCGCCGGTGAACCACGACGCGTGGCGCGGCTCGCAGGCGATCGGTCCCGCGTGCCGGCGCCGGAACGCGTCGAAGAACGCGAGCGCGCTGCGCGCGTCGAACGCGAGGCTCGGCGGCAGCTGCACGAGCACGCAGCCGAGCTTCGCGCCGAGCTCGCCGGCTTCGCCGAGGAACGCGTCGAGTTCGGCCGTCGCGCCGCGCAGGCGCTTGCCGTGACTGATCGTCTTCGGCAGCTTGACCGCGAAGCGGAACTCCGGCGGCACCGACTCGGCCCAGCGCCGGTACGTCTGCGGCTGGTGCGGGCGGTAGAACGACGAATTGATCTCGACGGCATCGAACACCTACGCGTAGCGCTCGAGATGGCTGCCCTCCGCCGGGAACCGTGCCGCATGTGCCGCCGGGACCGACCAGCCGGCGCAGCCGACGCGGAGCGCGGGCAAGGACGACGAACGAATCGATTTGGGGCGCATGCGGCTCATCGCTCGATTGGGCTCGATCGGGTCAATAAAATCATCCAACGTACTTGAACCGCGGCATAGCAACGGGCGCGCATCCGGAATGGGCCTTCCTTCCAACGGCTCGCGCGGTTCGACGATGAATGCGCATCGCACCCGTTTCAGCGTTGCATTGGATAAAACGACCGGCATAATCAATTTGTCGCAAACTGGACCAGGGGGCCGGGATGCACGCTTCAGATCGTCTCCGAGCGTATCGCTTGCACGCGAAGCGCCGCGCGCTCGGTGCCGCGATCGCGCTGTCGCTGACCGTGACGTCCGGGTTTTCGGAATCGGCCCTCGCAGCGCAGCCGCCGGCCGCATTCTCGATCGCCGACGCGGCGCCGCGCGGCGGCAGCGTCCTGCCCGTCACGAGCTGCGCCGACGACGGCGGCGCCGGTACGTTGCGCTCGGTCATGACGGCGGCCGATTACGGCGATACCGTCGACCTGACGGAGCTCGATTGCTCGACGATCACGCTGACGCAAGGCGAGATCGTCTCGAACGCCGGAACCGTGCTCGGTCCCGGTGCGGATCGACTGACGATCGACGGCGGCGGCATCGACCGCGTCTTCAATTTCCCACCCGGCTCGAACGTTTACGATCTCGCGATCAGGCACGGTCACGTCGTCGGCGATTATGCGAGCGGGGGCTGCATCGGTGGCTTCCTTACGATTCGACTGATTTCCTCACGTGTCACCGACTGCATCGCCGACGGCGAGAGCTCGGCCGTCGGCGGTGGCATCGCGAGCGGGTACGGTGTTTCGCTCGTCGACAGCGTCGTGACCGGAAACACCGCGATCGCCGCGTCCGGTCTCGCCCGCGGTGGCGGCGTGTACGGACCGTACGGCGGGGTCGGCGCGTTCTACAGCACGATCGCCGGCAACGTCGCGGCCGGTGCATCCGGGAGCGAAGGGGGCGGCGCGTTCGCGGGCGGCGCGGGCGGCCTCGTCCATTCGACGGTCAGCGGCAACTCCGCCGATACCGGCGGCGGGCTGTTCCTGACCCAAGGCTTCTTGGTGCCGGCGATGCTGGAGATCGACGACAGCACCGTCTCCGGCAACGTCGCGCACGCGAACGGAGGCGGCGTCGCATCGACATTTACGACGTCGGCGGCCGTCGCCAATTCGACGATCGCGTTCAACCGAGCCGAAACGGCGCCCGGCGGTGGGCTCGACGTCGCGTCGAACCAGTCGATGTCGCTCACGCTTCAGAGCTCGATCGTCGCAATGAATACCGGCTATTACGCGGGCTATGGCTTCTTCGGCAGTGATCTGCATACGTCTTCGCCGTCTCAACTGACGGTCGTCGGCTCCAACAACCTGGTCATGCGGTCGCAGCTGCCGGTGCCGCCCGATACGCTTTCCGCCGATCCGATGCTCGCGCCGCTCGCCGCCAACGGCGGCCCGACGATGACGCATGCGCTGCTGCCGGGCAGCCCGGCGATCGACGCCGGCAACGATGCGGCCGGCCTCGACACCGACCAGCGCGGACCCGGTTACGCGCGCCGCTCCGGGTTGGCGACCGACATCGGCGCGTTCGAAGTCGTCATGGATCTGATCTTCGCGAACGGATTCGATTGACACCACGACCCGCGGCTCGTCCGTGCGCGATCCGCTGCGCACGGGCGAGCCGCGCGCGACGTCGCCGACGTCGCGTCGACGCGCTAGGCTGACGCCGTCCTTCGTCACCGATGGCTGCTCGTGAGTTCGATCTCCTCCTCGCGTCGGCGCTCAGCCGGTATCGCATCGCTCGCCTGTTCCGTTCTGCTACTGCTCGCCGGCTGTGCGACGCCGCCGAAGCCGTCGGCGCCGGCCCGCTCGCCGGCGGAGGTACGCGCCGACATCCTCGCGCGGCTGCCGTCGTCGACGGTCGACCGCGACGGCTGGGCCGTCGACCTCGCGGCCGCGTTCGCCGCGCTCGACGTCGAACCGACCACGCCGCACGTGTGCGCCGCGCTCGCGGTCGCCGGGCAGGAATCCGGCTACGTCGCTGATCCGGCCGTACCCGGCCTCGGCCGCATCGCACGCGCGGAGATCGACCGCCGCGCCGAAGCGCATCACGTGCCGCAACTGGTCGTGCGCGCGGCGCTCGCGCTGAAATCGTCGAACGGCCGCAGCTACGCCGATCGCATCGACGCCGCGCGCACCGAGCGCGAGCTCAGCCTCGTCTACGAGGACTTCATCAGCAAGGTGCCGCTCGGCCAGCGCCTGTTCGGCGACGCGAACCCGGTGCACACCGGCGGGCCGATGCAGGTCAGCGTCGAATTCGCCGAACGCTACGCGCGCGAGCACCCGTATCCGTATCCGGTCGACGGCTCGATCCGCCACGAGGTGTTCACGCGGCGCGGCGGCGTCTACTTCGGCGTCGCGCACCTGCTCGCGTACCCGGTCTCGTACGACCGCATGATCTATCGCTTCGCGGACTACAACGCGGGCTTCTACGCGAGCCGCAACGCGGCATTCCAGAACGCGGTCGCGATCGCTTCCGGCATTCCGCTCGCGCTCGACGGCGACCTCGTCAGCTACGGCGACGAGCCCGGCAAGACCGAGCTCGCGCTGCGCACGTTCGCGAAGCGGCTGGATCTGTCCGAATCGCGAATCCATCGCACGCTCGCGGACGGCGAGCGCTTCGAGTTCGAGAAGAGCGCGCTCTACGAGCGCGTGTTCGCGCTCGCCGAGCGGAGCGGGCGGACTCCGCTGCCGCGCGCGATGATCCCGCAGATCACGCTGAAGAGCCCGAAGATCACGCGCACGCTGACGACGCAATGGTTCGCCGAGCGCGTCGACCAGCGCTATCGCGCATGCCTCGCGATCCACTGAGAGCGCCGGCCTCGCCCTTCGGCACCGGCACCGGCACCGCTCCGGCTGCGGCGCGCAGCGGCGTCTTGTGCGCTCCGCGTGTCGTCACCGAAACCGAACCGCGCGCTTCGGCGCGCGGCTCATGCGGCGCGCCCGGATTGCCGAGCCGGCACGGCGCCCGCGCCGCATCACGCGAACGCCGCCTCGCCGCCGCGCTTCAGCCGAAACGGATGTCGTCCGCGGCGAACGTGCGCAGGTCGCGAGGACGCGTCGCGTCACGCAGCGACGACAGCACGTGCACGAGGTCGCGATAGAGATCGGCCAGATGCGCGAACAGCTGCGCCTGCGCGCTGCGGCCCGCGTCGCCGACCGCCTGATACGCGCCGCGGCCGAGGTCGACGAAGTAGTCGACGCTGACACGGCGCCGCTTCGCGAGGCCGGGGAACAGGCCGGCGACGATCAGGCAGCGATCGCCGACGTCGCGCAGCGCCTCGGCGCGTGCGCTGCCGACCCGCTGCTGCGCTTCGAGCCAATCGAGCGCCTGCGTACGCGTCAGCACGTGCGGCTCGCGCTGGTAGCGCAGCAGCACGAAGACGAGATGGCTCTCGCAATCCTCGTCGAGCGTGCAGCCCGCGCGCTCGGCACCCTCGCGCACCATGCTTTGCCACAGCTCCGCCGGCGCGCCCTGTCTGAAACGTTCGATCATCATGCGACCTCCGTCCTCAGCCTGGTCAAGAACAGGCTAACCGAAAGCGAAAATTTTGTGTTGGCAGCCGACGGGCCACTCTGCTGAGCAAGGGGCTCGAGCGGCCGGGCGTCGCTGAGCCCCCGGTCCGCTTGAGCCAAGTGCCGGTCGAGCCGGCCTCCGGCTGCAAGGCATCCGCATTGCGACGTAGCCGCGCCGCCGCGCGTTCTTCTCGGAACGTCCGGCACGAGATCGGCGCAGCCCGTCACCCGGCAGGCTGCGCCGTGCTTCCCCGTGCCTACACGCCTATGGCTTCACGCCGCCGGACGGCGGCGCACCCTCCGCATCCGCCGGCAGCGGCGTCAGCCGCAGTGCACCATCCTGCACCTCGATGCGTACCTGCCCGCCGACCACGAAGCCGAGCGCTTCGAGCCAGCGGCCGCTGAGGCGCAGGCTCGGC
>DASWOS010000037.1:0-3986 GCA_036398645.1 Dokdonella sp.
CCGCGCCGGAGCGGCGACTGCGCGCATGCTTACACGCGCGGGAATGCGACCGGCGCGGCATGCGCTCTACGGCCCGTCCTCCGGCGCATGGTAGACGTAGACGAGCGTGGCGCCGCCGAGGAAATCGATCGTCGTGCCCTGGCGTCCGCCGAGCCGCCGCGCGACGCGCTCGGAGGCGGCGTTCTCGACGCGGATCAGGCTGATCACGCGCTGCGTGCGCAGCGCCGAGAACGCGAATTCGAGCGCCGTGCGCGCGGCTTCGGTGGCATAGCCGAGACGGCGCTGCTGCGGCAGCAGCATCCAGCCGAGTTCGAGGTCGGGCCAGCCTTCGGGATTGTGCAGGCCGACGCGGCCGACGAACGCGCCGGACTCCTTCAGTTCGACCGCCCACATGCCGTAGCCGCGCAGCGCCCAGTGGCCGAGCAGCATCGCCATCGAACGCCACGCGTTCATGCGGTCCAGCGGCTGGCCGTCGCCGATGAAGCGCGTGCTGACCGGATCGGCGAGCATCGAGGCGTAGGCCTAGAAGTGGCGTTCGCCGAGCGCCATTTCGAAGCCTACGCCTCGATGCTCGCCGACCCGGCCAGCACGCGCTTCATCGGCGACGGCCAGCCGCTCGACCGCATGAACGCGTGGCGCTCGATGGCGATGCTGCTCGGCCACTGGTCGCTGCGCGGCTACGGCATGTGGGCCGTCGAGCTGAAGGACTCCGGCGCGTTCGTCGGCCGCGTCGGCCTGCACAATCCCGAAGGCTGGCCCGACCTCGAGCTCGGCTGGATGCTGATGCCCGCTCAGCGCCGCCAGGGCTATGCGACCGAGGCCGCGCGGCGCGCACTCGAGTTCGCGTTCGCGACGCTCGGCGCAGCGCGCGTGATCAGCCTGATCCGTTTCGAGAACAGCGCGTCCGAGCGCGTCGCGCGCCGTCTCGGCGGGCGCCAGGGCACGACGATCGACTTTCTCGGCGGTGCGACGCTCGTCTACGTCTACCACCCGCCCGACGCCGGCGACTAGCGTGCGCACGCTCGTATCCGCCGGCCGCGTGCCGCTGCCGCTGCGCACAGCGGGCGCCGCCGTCGCGCGCCGAAGGACGCTTCGTCGGGATGCGTCGCGACGACGCGTTCACCGGCGTTTCGGCCGTGCGCGGCGCGACGCATCGGCGCCGACGTCGGCGCCGCGCGGTCGGCGCACACGATCCCGCCGACCACTCCGCGCTGCCTTCGGTGGCGCCGGCCGCGCTCGCGCGGCGCGCGGTCCGCAGCAGCGACGCGGGCGCGAATGCCGGCGAGACGCGCGCGTTCGCCGGCGCCCCTCCCTCGCCGCGCGGCCGAACGAAGATCGTCGCGGCCGCGGCCGCGACGATGTCGCGAGGACCGGCGCGCCGACCGACGTCGGCGGCGGACTCAGGCGCGAACGCGGCGCGGCGCGTGCCGCGGCCGCACGCATCGCGCACCGAGCGCCGCGCCGCTGCGTCGGCCTTCACAACATGATCCGCCGATGACGATCCTGCGCCCGATCGGCGCGGCCGAGTACCGCCGCGTGCGCTGGAAGAACGACGGCGGCTGGACCACCGAGCTCGCGCGCGACGCGGACGCCGGCGGCGACGCGTTCCGCTGGCGCGTCAGCATCGCCGAGATCGAGCGCGACGGGCCGTTCTCGCGGTTTCCCGGCGTCGAGCGCGACCTGCTGCTGCTCGACGGCGCCGGCCTCGAGCTCGAGATCGACGGCGGGCCGGCGCGGCGCCTCGCCTGGCGCTTCGAGCGCGCGCACTTCGCCGGCGAGGCCGACGTGCATTGCCGCCTGCTCGGCGGACCGACGCGCGACTTCAACGTGATGGTGCGGCGCGACGCGCTGCGCGCCGAGGTCGTCGCGCGCCCGCTGGCCGGCTCGATGGTGATCCTGCCCGAAGCCGGCGCCGAATGGTTCGTGCACGTGTTCGCCGGCGGCGCGCGCGCGAGCGGCGACGCCGGCCGCGTCGATCTCGACGGCGGCGCGTCGCTGCACGTCGATTTCCGCGACGGCGGCCGCCGCGTCGTGCTCGAAGGCGGCGGCGAGCTCGTGCTCGCGAAGTTCGTTCCGGCGGCCGCCGCGCGCTGATTCGGTGCGACACGAGGTCGCAACCGCGCCCGGTAGCGATTGAAAATCATTCTCATTCATGTTTGAATTTCGGAATTCGTGCAGCGATCACGCGCCGCGCGAATCCATTTCGGGGAACGCTGGCGAATACCGAGCCGGTCCGCAAGGACATTCGCCCGACGCCGAGCCGCTGCGCATCGCATGCGTGCGGCGTCGTCGCGCCGCCGCGCGCCCGCACCGGTTCACCTCAAAAAAACGGAGCATTCGAACGATGACGCACATCAGGAGCCGCAAGCACGCCGTGCGCGCGGGGCAATTCGGCCGCGCGACCGCGGCGACGCTGGCGACGAGCCTCGCGCTCGCGCTGCCGGCGGTGGTCCGGCCGGCATTCGGCGCGACGGTCGACGCCGCCGGCGACGCGGCCTCGGCGCCGATGGCCGACGGCGCCGACGCGACGCAGAGCCTGCCGACCGTCCAGGTCGAGGGCCAGGCGGTCAAGGATTACAAGGTCGATTCGGTGTCGAGCCCGAAGTTCGTCAAGCCGCTCGTCGACACGACGCAGTCGATCCAGATCATCTCCTCGCAGCTGATCCACGATCAGGCCGCGACCACGCTGACCGAGGCGCTGCGCAACAGCCCCGGCGTAGGCACGTTCTACGTCGGCGAGAACGGCAGCACCTCGACCGGCGACGCGATCTACATGCGCGGCTTCGACAGCTCCGGCAGCATCTTCGTCGACGGCGTGCGCGACCTCGGCACGGTCTCGCGCGACATGTTCAACATCCAGCAGGTAGAGGTCACGAAGGGTCCGGCGAGCACGGATTACGGGCGCACCGCGCCGACCGGCTCGATCAACCTGGTGACGAAGCAGCCGCTGCTCGAGGACCAGCTGCAGGGCACCGTCTACGGCGGCAGCGCGGACCAGAAGCGCGTCATCGCGGACTGGAACCAGCGCATCTCGGCGCTCGACGGCGCCGCGTTCCGCCTGAACGTCATGGGCCAGGACAGCGGCGTGCCGGGTCGCGACGAAGTGCAGAACCAGCGCTGGGGCGTCGCGCCGTCGCTCGCGTTCGGGCTCGGCACGTCGACGCGGTTCTACGTCGACCTGCTGCACGTCAAGCAGAACAACGTGCCCGACGGCGGCGTGCCGACGATCGGCCTGTCCGGCTACAGCACGCCGGACCCGACGCGACCGGAGCTCGGCGTCGCGCGCCGCGTCGACAGCAGCAACTTCTACGGCACCGACGCCGACCACGACGACAGCAAGACCGACATGCTGACGCTGCTGCTCGAGCACGACTTCAGCGACGACGTGAAGCTCTCGAACACGACGCGCTGGGGCCGCACTCACCAGAACTACCTGCTGACCTCGTTCATGGGGTCCGCGGCGAACCTGCTGACGCCGGACATCAGCGATCCGTCGACCTGGACGCTCGCACGCAGCAATCCGACGTTCAAGGACCAGACCAACCGCATCGTCACGAACCAGACGAACCTGCGCGTGCATTCGGAAGGCGCGGGCGGCTTCAGCAACGACCTCAGTACCGGTGTCGAGCTCACGCGCGAGAAGCTCGCGACGACCGGCCTCGGCGCCTTGAACGGCAGCGCCTGGCCGCCGGCGAACCTGTACCACCCGAACCCGCACGTGACCGGCATGCAGTGGGGACCGACCGGCGCGACCAGCGACGGCAAGACCGACACCGAAGCGGCCTACGCGTTCGACACGATCAGCTTCGCCGAGCGCTGGCAGATCAACGCCGGCGTGCGCTTCGATCACTACAAGACCGATTTCAGCAGCCTCGTGCCGTGCGGCGGCCGCGGCGCACCGGTCTGCGGCGACCTGCCGACCGGCACCATCGTGCCGGGCGTCGACGCGAAGACGTCGGACACGCTGTTCAACTGGAAGCTCGGCG
>DASWOS010000038.1:0-3747 GCA_036398645.1 Dokdonella sp.
GCTAGTCTGGATCGATGCGCTGCCCCCTGTTCCGCTCCGGCGACGACGACCGCTTCGGCCCGGCCGCGTGCGCGCGCCGCCGCGGCGCCGCGGCGGTCGGGCTGCCGCGGAAATCGTTCGACGGCCGCGCATCCCCGATCGCGCGGCGCGAGCGCCTGCTCGGCCGCGGCGAGCTGATCTCGGCGGTCCGCGCCCGGCGCGCCGCCATGGTCCTGCCGCGCGAGCGCGGCGCCGAGCGCCTCGACGCGGGGCCGGCGCACCGCGTCGCGCTGCCGCCGCGCGGCACGCCTGCCGCGGCGAGCGCGTTCGGCGGCAGCGGGCGCCGGTTCGGCGGCGACGGCCGACCCGAGCGCCGCCCCGATTCCTTCGCCGTCGATCCGTCGACGGCGCCGTCTTCCGCGACACCCGCCGGCGCGACGGCCTTCGCGCCCCCGAACCTTCCTGCGGAGAGCCCGCCATGACGTCCTGCAAGATCCGTTTCTGCCTGTCCGCGGCGTCGATCGCCGCCGCGCTCGGCGCGCCGCCCGCGTCGGCGCAGTGGTCCGACGACGCGTCGAGCCCGCTCGTCGTCTCCGACCTCACCGGCGGCAATACGCAGCCGAAGATCGTCGCGGCGCCGGACGGCGGCTTTTACGTCAGCTGGTTCTCCGACACGGACGGCTTCGACGTGCACCTGCAGCGCCTCGACGTGTTCGGCGCCGAGGTGTGGACGCACGACGGCATCGTCGTCGCCGACCGCAGCTACGATTTCACCTACGACTACGGCCTCGCCGTCGACGCCGACGGCAATGCGTACGTGGCGTACAACTGCTGCGAGAACGGCTCGGCGGACGAGCACATCGCGGTCGCGAAGATCACTCCGGACGGAACGCCGGCCTGGGGCGATGCCGGCGTCACCGTCTCGCTGCCGGGCGAGTCGGTCTACAACGCGTACGTGACTGCGACCGACGACGGCGACGTCGTCGTCGCGTGGTCGGCCGATGCGGGCGTGCGCGCGCAGAAGCTCGACGCCGACGGCGCGCCGCTCTGGGTCGCCGGCGGCATCGAGCTGATCCGGCCGACCGCGGCGCTGAAGCTGCTCGGCGACGTCGAGCCCGCCGGCGGCGGCGACGTCATCGTCTCGTGGAGCAACCAGTCCGGCTCGACGCGAATCCTCTACGCGCAGAAGCTCGCGTCCGCGGACGGCTCGGTGCGCTGGGGCGACGACGCGGTGCGCGTGTTCGGCCAGGGCAACTTGCAGGCCGGCTACTACCCGCCGTTCGTCATCGACGGCGCCGGCGGCGCGGTGTTCTGGGACTACGACTACGTCGGCGGCCACTACGTTCCACGCGTGCAGCACGTCGGCACCGACGGCACCCTGCTGCTCGGCGCGAACGGCGTCGTCGCGACGACCGACACGACGGCCGATCACGTGAACACGAGCGCGACCTACGACGCGAGCAGCGGCGACATCTACGCGGTCTGGATCGACACCTACACGTCGGCGGACTTCCAGCAGTACGACGGCGTCTCCGCGCAGCGCATCGACGCCTCGGGCCAGCTCGCCTGGGGCGACGCCGGCAAGGTGCTCGTCGCGCCGGCGAACGCGACCGACGGCACCGACGCGATCTCGCAGCCGCTCGCGCTGCCGGCGCCGGGCGGCTTCCTCGCGAGCTGGGTCGCCGGCGCGCTGCCGGCCGCGGACCAGCCGCTGATCGTCGCCGGCCTCGGCGCCGACGGCAGCTATCTGTGGCCGGCGCAGACCGTGCCGCTCAAGACGAGCGGCGCGACCTCGCGCACGGTCGGCACGATCGGGGCGGCCGGCTATCCGGCGTACGCCTGGCAGGACGGCGACGACGCCGCCGGCCTCTCGACGATCGCCGCGCAGAACCTGAACTTCGACGGCACGCTCGGCAACGAGGTGCACGACACGATCTTCGCCGACGGTTTCGACGGCTCTTGAGCGACGCGCCGGCGCGCACGCGCCGGCGGCAGCCGCTCCGCACGCGGCGGCGATGCGGCCGCCGCGCGCGCAGCGCAGGTGACCGCGCCCGATCGCGCGCGCTACGCTCGCGCGAATGATCCGTCCGGTCTATCGCTTCGGCGAACATCGCATCGACCTGTCGACGCGCGAGCTGACGCGCGACGGCACGCTCGTCGTGCTGTCGCCGAAGGTGTTCGACTGCCTCGCGTACCTGATCGACCAGCGCGATCGCGCGGTCGGCCGCGACGAGCTGATCGCCGCGGTCTGGGGCAAGGCCGACGTCACCGACACGCTGCTCGGCCAGACCGTGCTGAAAGCGCGACGCGCGGTCGGCGACGACGGCAACGAGCAAAAGGCGATCCGCACGATTCCGCGCTTCGGCTACCGCTGGATCGGCGAGCTCGCGCTCGAATCGGTCGACGCGGACCTGCGCGCCGCCGACGCGCCGACCGCGCCGGCGGCGCCGACCGAGCCGACCGAGCCGACCGAGCCGACCGAGCCGACCGAGCCGCCGGCCGCAGCGGCGGCCGCGGCCGCCGCCGCGCAGCCCGCGCCGACGTCCGCGTCGACGCGGCGCCGTGCCCGGCGCGCGCTCGCGGCCGCGCTCGCGCTGGTCGTCGCGCTCGTGCTCGCCGGCGCGTTCGTGTCGATACGGCACCGCTCCGAGCCGCGCGCGGGCGCGGCGGCGCCCGAGCCCGCGGCGACGCCGGCCGACGCGGCCGTCGTGCTGCCGGCCGCGGTCGCCGCCGACGACGAATGGAGCTGGCTGCGCCTCGGCCTGATGGACCTGATCGCGGCGCAGCTCCGGCGCGGCGGCCAGCCCGTCGTGCCGAGCGACAACGTCGTCGCGCTGATGCGCGGCGCCGGCGGCGCGGCCGCGCCGGCCGATGCGGCCGCCGCGGCGCGCGACGCGACCGGGGCGCGCTACGCGGTCGTGCCGCGAATCGCGCGCAGCGGCAACGAATGGCAGGTCCGCATCGAGCTGCGCGGCGCGGACGGCGACCGGCGCGAGCTGCAGGAGCAAGGCCGGGACCCGATCGCGGCGACGCGCGCGGCGGCCGACCGTCTGCTGCTGCTGCTCGGCAAAGCGCCGCCGGCCGCGCGCGACGACGGTGCCGAGCCGTCGCTGGCCGAGCTGCAGCAGCGCACCGAGGCGGCGCTGTTGAGCGACGACTTCGCGACCGCCCGGCGGCTCATCGAGGCCGCGCCGGAGGCGCTGCGCGGAACGCCGGAGATGCGCCTGCGCCTCGGGCAGATCGAATTCCGCAGCGGCCAGCTGCAGGCGGCGCGCGAACGGCTCGACGCGCTGCTCGCGGAGGCGAGCGCCGAGACCGACCCCGTGCTGCGCGCGCGCACGCTGTACATGCAAGGAGGCATCGCGCTGCGCGAGGACCGCAGCGAAGACGCCGAGCGCGCGTTCGCCGAGGCGATCGCGCTGGCGAAGTCGCGCAGCGAGCCCGGCGTGCTCGGCCAGGCGTATACCGGCCTCGCCGCGGCGCACGTGAACCTCGGCCGCTTCGACGAGGCGGCCGACGACTTCGCGCGCGCGCGCGTCGCGCTCGCGCTCACCGGCGACGCGCTCGCGCTCGCACGCGCCGACGCGAACGAGGGCATCCTCGACAACGCGCGCGGGCGCAACGCGGAGGCACTGCCGCTGCTGCAGCGCGCGGCGGAGCATTTCCGCCGCTTCGGCGCGCTGAACGACCTCGCGCTGACGGTCGCCGCCGAGATCAAGGCGCATCTCGCGCTGCTCGATCCGGCCGCGGCGCTCGGTGTCAGCGAAC
>DASWOS010000039.1:0-6019 GCA_036398645.1 Dokdonella sp.
GAGAGGTCACGGAATTTCGCGGCCGGTCGGTCCGAGCCGTTCTGGTTGGAGGCGGAGATCCGCAAAAAAAGGCGACCGGCGCGACCGCGGCCGGCGGCGTCGCGGCGACGGTTTCGCGCCGGACCGCGCAGTTTAGCAGGCCGGCGGCGGCCGCGATGCGCGGCCGCGGTTCCCGCGCAGGGGCGGACGGGTCCGGACGCCGCGCACCACGCGTGCGGCGCGGCCGCCGACGATCAGCGCGCGCCGGCGCGGAACGTGACGACGTCGAGGTCGCCCGGATTCGCGCTGGTCAACGTCAGCTCGATCTCCGCGTCCTCGCCGGCCGCGCAGGCGTCGCAGGCGTAGACGCGCGACGCGGTATCGGCCGCCTTCGGCGCGAGCGGGCGGCCGGCGAGCGTCGCCACGGCCGCGAAGCCGCGGTCGAGCTCGGTCGCGAGATCGCTGACGACGAGGAACTGGCCGGCCTGCAGGCGGATGCGCAGCCGCTGCGGCTGCGCGGCGCCGAACTGCGGCGTGTACGCCGGGTAGCGCGGCTCGTCGGCCGGGCGCAGCGCGCGGCCGAACGCGATCGGCTCGGCGCGCACGACGCCGACCGGGCCGAGCCGGCGCTGCGGGTCGACGTCGAGCCGCGCGAACAGCGCGCGCGAGAGGCCGAGCCAGTGCGTGCGCGCCGGATCGTTGCCGCCGAGCTCGACGTCGGCGCTCGGGCAGGCCAGCCGCGTCTCGACCGCGTAGTTCAGCAGCAGCGCGTTCGCGTAGCCGCCGTGGATCGCCGGCGCCGGTTCGGTGCAGAGGAAGCGCGCGCTCGCCGGCATCGCGTAGGCCGGCATCAGCAGCAGCGGCGCGGCCGCGCCGCGCGCGTGCGCGACGTCCATCAGCGGGAACCAGGCGAACGGCCAGGCGCCGCGCGTCTGCAGGCGCGCGGCGCCGGCGGCGGCCCAGGCGTCGGCGCCGAGCGCGAACGCGGCGAACGCGACGCAGAGCGCACGCACAGCGCGCCGGTCGGCGAGCGCGCCGAGGCCGAGCGCGAGCACGCCGGCGCCGGCGACGTGCACGGCGGCGGTCATGTAGAACGGCGTGATGTCGCGCAGCAGCGCGGTGATCGCGAGCGCGGCGGCGAACGCGAGCAGCGCGAGCGCGGCGCGCAGCCGCGTCGCCGGCTGCGCGGCGAGGCGCAGCAGGCCGAGGCCGGCGAGCGCCGCGCACACGACGAGCGCGGCCGCGACCGCAGCCTCCGCCCGCGGCGAGCCGCCGAGCACCGGGCCGATCCAGTAGCGCGGGCCGCCGAGCGTGACCGCCTCGAGCAGCGCCGGCAGCGCCGCGGCCGTGCGCGCGAGGTCGAACGTCGCCGTGTATCCGGCCGTCGTGCGCAGGTCGCCGAAGCCGTGCGCGGCGTCCCACGCGAACAGCGGCAGGTACGGCAGCAGCACGATCGCCGCGGCGATGGCGAAATCGCGGCCGCGCAGCGCGCCGCGGCGCGCGCCGTACAGCGCGACCGGCACGCCGATCCAGGTCAGCGCGAGCGTCGACGGATGCGCGTGCAGCGCGAGCATCAGCGCTAGCGCCATGCCGAACAGGTACTTCGGCTGCGGCCGCCGCGCGGCGCGGATCGCGCAGAGCAGGAACGCGGTGACGGCCGGCCAGGCGAAGGTCGGGTGCGACGGCAACATCGCCGCGAACGTCCCCAACGACGGCAGCGCGAGCGCGGCGGCCCACAACAGGCCGGTGCGGCGGTCCGCGAGCGCCTTGCCGCCGAGGTACGCGAACGGGATCTGCAGCGCCGAGACCAGCGCGATCAATGCGGACAGCCCGAGCCAGTGGCCGCCGCTCGCGCCGAGCATCGAGGCCAGCGCGTAGTACCAGAGCGGGCCGAGATGCAGCACGCCGCCGAGGATCGGCCCGGCCAGCGGGAACGCCTCGCCGTGCAGCAGCCGCTCGGCGGTGAACACGTCGCGCGCGAAGTCCATCGTGACCGCGGCGTACGGCGCGTGCGCGAGCGAAAGCAGGATCAGCAGGCACAGGAAGCCGTTGCGGTACGCGCGCGCCATCGGACCGGTGAGCGAATGCGAAGGCCGGGATCATCGGCGCGCGGTCGCTCGCATTGCAAGCGGCCGTCACCGCCGCCGCACGCGCCGGCGGCCTTTACCTCGCTTTACCGCGGCGCGGCGAACGTGCCCGACGGCGATCGGTCAAAATGCGCGACTGCACCGAAGGACCCCGGACGAATGAAGCGTCGCGAATCGCCGCTCCGATGGATCGCCGCGGCCGGCGTCGCGCTCGCGCTGGCCGCGTGCGGCCGCGCGCACGAGGCGCACGCGCCGCCGCCGGTGCCGGTCACCGTGATCAAGGCGGTGCGGCGCGACACGCCGGTGCTCGTGCGCGCGCCGGGCACGGTCGAGGCGATCAACAGCGCGTCGGTGAAGTCGCTGATCGACGGCCAGCTGCTCGAGTCGTTCGTCAAGGACGGCGACGACGTCGCGCGCGGCCAGCTGCTGTTCCGCGTCGACCCGCGCCCGGCCGAGGCCGCTCTGCAGCAGGCGGCGTCGACGCAGGCGAAGGACCAGGCGACGCTCGAGCAGGCGCGCTCGCAGGTCAAGCGCTACGAGAACATCGCGGCCAAGGGCTATCTGTCCGCGGACCAGATGGAGCAGTACCGCACGAACCTCGGCGTCGCGCTCGCCGCGGTCAAGGTCGACGAGGCGAACGTCGCGGCGGCGAAGGTCACGCTCGGTTACACCGAGATCCGCGCGCCGTTCGCCGGCCGCATCGGCCGCATCCTGATCCAGCCCGGCAACGTCGTGAAGGCGAACGACACGAATCCGCTCGTCGTCGTCAACCAGCTCGAACCGATCTTCGTGAACTTCGCGCTGCCGGCCGACCTGCTCGGCCGCGTGCTCGTCGCGCAGCGGCAGGCGCCGCTCGCGGCGACCGCGTCGGTCGTCGGCGTCGACGCGCCGGTCGAGGGCAAGGTCGCGTTCGTCGACAACGCGGTCGACACCGCGACCGGCACGATCAAGCTGCGCGCCGAGTTCGGCAACGCCGAGCACGTGCTCTGGCCCGGCCAGCTCGTCACCGTCGCGCTGACGCTCGGTCGCGACGCGGACGCGATCGTCGTGCCGGATCACGCCGTGCAGAACGGCCCGAACGGCACCTACGTGTTCGTCGTCAAGGCGGACGGCCGTGCCGAGCAGCGCAGCGTCGACGTCGCGCGCGTCGTCGAGGGCCAGGCCGTCGTCACCAAGGGCCTCGCCGTCGACGAAACCGTCGTGCTCGACGGCCAGTCGCGCGTCGACGACGGCGCCGCGGTCAAGGTCACGGACGGCGGCTCGTGAACGTCTCCGAGATCTTCGTCCGGCGGCCGGTCATGACCACGCTGGTCATGGTCGGCATCCTCGTGTTCGGCATCGTCGGCTATCGCGCGCTGCCGGTCGCGGCGCTGCCGAACGTCGACTTCCCGACCATCGCGGTGACCGCGACGCTGCCCGGCGCGTCGGCGGAGACGATGGCGTCGGCGGTCGCGACGCCGCTCGAGAAGCAGTTCTCGACGATTCCGGCGATCGACTCGATGACTTCGTCGAGCTCGCTCGGCACGACCTCGATCACGCTGCAGTTCGCGCTCGACCGCAACATCGACGCCGCCGCGCAGGACGTGCAGGCGGCGATCTCGGCCGCGCAGCGCCAGCTGCCGACGCAGATGACGACGCCGCCGACGTTCCGCAAGGTGAATCCGGCCGACTCGCCGATCTTCTACATCGCGTTCACGTCGAAGACGCTGCGCCTGTCCACGCTCGACGAGTACGCCGAGAACACGCTCGCGCAGCGCATCTCGATGATCACCGGCGTCGCGCAGGTCAACGTCTACGGCTCGCAGAAGTACTCGGTGCGCATCGACGTCGCCCCGGAGGCGCTGTCCGCGCGCGGGCTCGGCATCGACACCGTCGCCAACGCGGTCGCGAACGGCAACGTGAACCTGCCGACCGGCACGCTGTACGGACCGAACCGCATCTACAACGTCATGGTCGACGGCCAGATGTTCGACGCGGCCGCGTTCGGCGACCTGATCGTCACCTACCAGAACGGCGCGCCGGTGCGCCTGAAGGACGTCGCCCACGTCTACGACGGCGTGCAGAACGACAAGGGCGGCGCGACGATCAACAACGAGCAGGGCGTCGTGCTCGCGATCCAGAAGCAACCCGGCACGAACACGATCCAGGTCGTCGAGGACATCAAGGCGATCCTGCCCGCGTTCCAGCGCTCGCTGCCGGCCGGCGCGAACCTGCGCGTGATCTACGACCGTTCGCAGAGCATCCGAGAGTCGGTCGCCGACGTGAAGTTCAGCCTCGTGCTCGCGCTCGGCCTCGTGATCCTCGTGATCTTCGTGTTCCTGCGCAACCTGTCCGCGACCGCGATTCCGTCGCTCGCGCTGCCGATGTCGATCGTCGGCACGTTCGCGGTCATGTACGCGCTCGGCTTCAGCATCGACAACCTGTCGCTGATGGCGCTGACGCTGTCGGTCGGCTTCGTCGTCGACGACGCGATCGTCATGCTCGAGAACGTCGCGCGCCACATGGAGATGGGCAAGGACCGCCTGACCGCGACGCTCGACGGCGCGCGCGAGATCGGCTTCACGATCGTGTCGATGACGCTGTCGCTCGCCGCGGTGTTCATCCCGGTCGTGTTCATGGGCGGCATCATCGGCCGCCTCCTGAACGAGTTCGCGGTCACGATCGTCGCCGCGGTGCTGGTCTCCGGCTTCGTCTCGCTGAGCCTGACGCCGATGCTGTGCAGCCGCATGCTGAAGCCGCTGCACGGCGGCACGCACGGCCGCCTGTACCACTGGAGCGAGCGCGCGTTCGACGCGTCGCAGGCGTTCTACCGGCGCACGCTCGAGTCGTGCGTGCGCCACCGGCTCGTCGTGCTCGTCGTGTTCCTGCTGCTCGTCGTCGCGACCGCGGTGCTGACCGTGCGCGTGCCGAAGGGCTTCCTGCCGAACGACGACACCGGCCAGCTGTACGTGTTCACGCAGGCCGCGCAGGACATCGGCTTCGACGCGATGATGGACAAGCAGCGCCGCACCGCGGCGATCCTGATGAAGGACCCGAACGTCGACAACGTCATGGCGTTCGTCGGCGCCGGCGGCAGCAGCGCGACGCTGAATCTCGGCCGCATGATCGTGAACCTGAAGCCGCCGAGCGAGCGCGTCAGCGCCGAGGCCGTGCTGCAGGAGCTGCGCCCGAAGCTGCAGGGCGTCACCGGCCTGCAGGCGTTCCCGCAGAACCTGCCGCTGATCCGCATCGGCGGCAAGCTGACCAACAGCATGTACCAGTTCGTGCTGCAGGGCACCGACTCGAAGCAGCTGTTCGAGTGGACGCCGAAGGTCGTCGCCGCGCTGACGAAGCTGCCGGGCTTCCTCGACGTGTCGAGCGACATGCTGATCGCGAATCCGCAGCTCGACGTCAAGATCGACCGCGACGCGGCCGCCGCGTACGGGCTGACGCCGGACGCGATCGAGAACGCGCTGTACTACGCGTTCGGACCGGCGCAGGTGTCGACGATCTACACCGACTCGGATCAGTTCTGGGTGCAGCTGCAGGTCGACCCGGCGCGACAGGGCGATCCGAGCATCCTGTCGTCGATCTACGTGACGCCGAACGTACCGCAGGCCGGCAGCGCGTCGCCGTCGTCGGCGCCGGGCATCGTCTCCGCGCCGGTCTCGTCCGCGTCGGGCTCGCGCCTGGTGCCGCTGTCGGCGGTGACGCGGACGAGCGGCTCGGTCGGACCGGCGACGATCAACCATCTCGGCCAGGTGCCGGCGGTCACGATCTCGTTCAATCTCGCGCCGGGCATGTCGCTCAGCAACGCGGTCGAAGGCGTCGATCGCGCGGTCGCGGAGCTGAAGCTGCCGGAGACGATCACGACCTCGTTCCAGGGCACCGCGCAGTCGTTCCAGGACTCGGTCGCCGGCATGGGCGTCCTGCTCGCGCTCGCGATCTTCGTGATCTACCTCGTGCTCGGCATC
>DASWOS010000040.1:0-8298 GCA_036398645.1 Dokdonella sp.
ACCGCCTGCAGCACCTCGTCCTCGCCGCTGCGGACGACACGGTATTCGCGGTAGCCGAGGAACGTGAAGTTCTCGTCGGCGACCCAGCGCAGGAACTCCGCCGCTTCGGCGAGGCCGGCCGCGTCGATCGGCGCCGGCCGCCGCGGCAGCTCGTCGGCGAGCGCGAGCATGCGGTCGTGCATCGGCTTCCAGTCGGCGACGCTGGCGCGGACGTCGTCGAGCGCCGCGGCGACGGTCTGCTTCAGCCGCTCGAGCTCGGCCGCGTCGGCGACGCGGTCGACCTCGAAGTGCATGACCGACTCGGCCGTGCCCGGCGCGTCGGCGTCCGCGCCGAAGCTGAGCAGGTGGCCGCCCGGATCGCGCACGACGCGGAAGATCGGATGGATGATCGTGTGCGTGCGCAGGCCGGCGCTCGCGATCGCCATGCCGACCGAGTCGACGAGGAACGGCATGTCGTCGGTGACGACGTCGACCAGCGTGCGCGTCGTGCCGAAGCCGTCCTCGGCCGCCGCGTTGACGATGCGGATCTTCGCGGCGCCGGCGCGCCGCTCGCGCACGAACTCGAGCATGCTCTGGCACAGCGCCGACCATTCGGCGACGCTGCGCGCGGCGAGCTCGTCGTCGGCGACGCGGCGCAGGAACTCCGCGGCGAACGCCTGCGCGTCGCGCAGGCGCGCGCCGTTCAGCCGGGTGGCTTGATGAGCGAGAATCGAATCGACGGGCGAGCCGGAGACGGCGCCTTGAACGGTCATGTGGGAGATCCGGGAGACGGGAGGCGATCGAGGGCGCGAAGAATACGCCGCGCCCCCTGCGGAATCCAGACACAATGCGAGCTAAATCAAGATACTAACGTGTATTGACAAGCCGATGACGGGCGCACGCACGGCGCTGCCGCCGCGCGCGGGCGATCGCGCCGGCGCGGTCGACAATTCCTGTACTCGCCGGTATAGTCGGCGGCATTCCGTGGTTCCGCACTGATCTCGCCGCGTCGCGCGAGGCGCGCGCGACGTGCGCGTGCCCGCGAGCGCGACGACGTCGCGTCGACCGGGCGTCGGTTACGGTGCCATACGGCCTATGTTCACGATCGGCGCACTCGTGTGTAATCGATGGGCTCTCGCGGGCTGCGCCCGGCCCGTCTGCTAAGAAACGCAATCAGGACGATTCCCCATGAAGCTGAAGAGCGTATTGACGATCGCCGGCGCCGCCCTGCTCGCCACGATCGCCGGCTGCGGAAAACCGGCTCAGCAACCGCCGCAGATGCCGCCGCCCGAAGTCGGCGTGGTCGTCGCCAAGGCGACGTCGGTGCCGCTCGTGCAGGATCTGGTCGGCCGCCTGTCGGCGGTGCGCACCGCCGACGTGCGCGCGCGCGTCGCCGGCGTGCTGCTGAAGCGCGTCTACACCGAAGGCACCGACGTCAAGGAGGGCCAGGTGCTGTTCCAGATCGATCCGGCGCCGCTGCGCGCCGCGTTGAACGCGCAGCTCGCGAACCTCGCCTCGGCGCAGGCGACCTACACGAACAACCACGTCGCGGCCGAGCGCTCGCGCGCGGTCGCCGCGAAGGGCCTGCTGTCGAAGTCCGACGTCGACGCAGCCGAAGCGGCCGAGCGCACCGGCGCGGCCGCGGTCAAGCAGGCGCAGGCGAACGTCGAGAGCGCGCGGATCAACCTCGGCTACGCGGACGTGACCGCGCCGATCTCCGGCCGCGCCGGCCAGCAGCAGGTCACCGAAGGCGCGCTCGTCGGCCAGGGCGAAGCGACGCTGCTGACGACGATCGACCAGATCGACCCGCTGTACGTGAACTTCAGCCAGGCCGTCGGCGCGATCGACGAGCTGCGGCGCTCGGCCACCGCCGGCGACGTCGCGCTCGCCGAGCAGAACACCGCGAAGATCGAGCTGCTGCTGCCGAACGGTACGCCGTATGCCGAGGCCGGCACGCTGGACTTCTCCGACACCGTCGTCGATCCGGCGACCGGAGCGGTCACGCTGCGCGGCACCGTGCCGAATCCGGACCGTCACCTGCTGCCGGGCCAGTACGTCAACGTGCGCCTGACGCTCGGCGAGATCAAGCACGCGTGGCTCGTCTCGCAGCTCGCCGTGCAGCGCGACGCGGTCGGCCCATACGTGTTCGTCGTCGGCGCGGACGGCAAGGTCGTGCAGAAGCGCATCAAGGCCGACGCGCTGCGCGGCGAGAACTGGATCGTGACCGACGGCCTCGCCGACGGCGACCAGATCGTCGTCTCCGGCGTGCAGAAGGTGAAGCCCGACGCGCCCGCGAAAGCGGTGCCGTGGCAGCCGAATCCGGGCGGCCCGCCCGGCGCGCCGCCGGCGCCCGCGGCGGCGAACGGCTGACGGAACGCCGACATGCCCAATTTCTTCATCGATCGCCCGATCTTCGCCTGGGTCATCGCGATCCTGATCACGCTCGGCGGCGTGATCGCGATCTTCAACCTCGGCATCGAGTCGTATCCGACGATCGCGCCGCCGCAGGTCGTCGTCACCGCGACGTACCAAGGCGCCGACGCGGACACGGTCGAGAAGACCGTGACGCAGGTCATCGAGCAGCAGCTGACCGGCATCGACCACCTGCTCTACTTCAGCTCGACCTCGAGCTCGAACGGCACCGCGCAGACGACACTGACGTTCGATCCCGGCACCGACCCCGACATCGCGCAGGTGCAGACGCAGAACAAGGTCACGCTGGCGACGCCGCGACTGCCGGCCGAGGTGACGCAGCAGGGCATCGTCGTCGCGAAGGCGAACGCCGGCTTCCTGATGGTCGGCATGCTGAAGTCCGACGACGGCTCGCTCGACTCCTACGCGCTGAACAATCTGCTCGCCTCGCGCGTGCTGGACCAGATCCAGCGCATTCCCGGCGTCGGCAGCGCGACGCAGTTCGGCTCCGAGTACGCGATGCGCATCTGGCTCGACGCCGACAAGCTGCACGGCTACAGCCTGTCGGCCGCGCAGGTGCTCGCCGCGGTGCAGAGCCAGAACGTGCAGGTCGCCGCCGGCGCGCTCGGCGCCGAGCCGGCGACGAAGGGCAACGGCTTCACCGCGACCGTGATCGCCGAGGGCCGCTTCCAGACGCCGGAGCAGTTCGAGAACATCATCCTGCGCACGAACCGCGACGGCTCGACGGTGCGCCTCAAGGACGTCGCGCGCGTCGAGCTCGGACCGTTCACGTACGGTCACAGCGTCAGCTACAACAGCCAGCCGGTCGCCGGCTTCGCGGTGCAGTTGCTGACCGGCGCGAACGCGCTCGCGGTCGCGCAGGCGGTCAAGGCCAAGCTCACCGAGCTGCAGCCGAGCTTCCCGCACGGCGTGTCGTGGTTCGTCCCGTACGACAGCACGAACTTCATCACGATCTCGATCGAGGAAGTCGTCAAGACGCTGATCGAGGCGATCGTGCTCGTGTTCCTCGTGATGCTGATCTTCCTGCAGAACCTGCGCATCACCGTGATCCCGACGCTGGTCATCCCGGTCGCGCTGATGGGCGGCTTCCTCGGCATGTGGGCGGTCGGCTTCACGATCAATCAGCTGAGCCTGTTCGGCATGGTGCTCGTGATCGGCATCGTCGTCGACGACGCGATCGTCGTCATCGAGAACGTCGAACGCATCATGAGCGAGGAAGGCCTGTCGCCGAAGGACGCGACGCGCAAGGCGATGAGCCAGATCAGCGGCGCCGTCGTCGCGATCGCGGTCGTGCTGATGGCGGTGTTCGTGCCGAGCGCGCTGCAAGCCGGCAGCGTCGGCGCGATCTATCGGCAGTTCTGCTTCACGATCGCGCTGTCGACCGCGTTCTCGGCGTTCCTCGCGCTCGGCTTCACGCCGGCGCTCTGCGCGACGATGCTGAAGCCGGTCCACGACACGAAGAAGAACGCCGTGTTCCGCCTGTTCAACCGCTCGTTCGAGTGGACGCAGCGCACCTACACCGGCCACATCCGCAGCGCGATCCGCCACACGCCGCTGTGGATGGCCGTGTTCGTGGTCGTCGCGGCGCTGTGCGCGTGGCGCTTCGCGGCGCTGCCGGGCAGCTTCCTGCCGGAAGAGGATCAGGGCTACGCGCTCGGCATCATCCAGCTGCCGACCGGGGCCTCGATCGACCGCACGAACGCGGTGCTGCACGAGGTCGACGCGATCGCGCGCAAGAACCCGGCCGTCGAGGGCGTCGTCGCGGTCGCCGGCTTCAGCTTCATCGGCCAGGGCGAGAACGTCGGCCTCGCGTTCTTCCGCTTCAAGCCGTGGGACCAGCGCGACGGCATTGCGTCCGAGCTGATCCAGCAGTTGAACGGCGCGCTGTTCATGGGCATCCGCGACGCGCAGGTGTTCGTGGTGAACCTGCCGACGATCCAGGGCCTGGGCCAGTTCGGCGGCTTCGACATGTACCTGCAGGACCGCGCCGGCGCCGGGCATCAGGCGCTCGTCGACGCGCAGAACGTGCTGCTCGGCAAGGCCACGCAGGAGTCCGACACGCTGACCGGCGTGCGTCCGAACGGCCTGCAGGACACGCCGCAGCTGTCGATGAAGGTCGACCGCGTGCAGGCGCAGTCGATGGGTCTGTCGCTGACCGACGTCTACGCGGCGATCCAGCTGATGCTCGCGCCGGTCTACGTCAACGACTTCTTCTACCAGGGCCGCGTGCTGCGCGTGAACATGCAGGCGGACGCGCCGTTCCGCATGAGTCCGGACGCGCTCGACCGGTTCTACGTGCCGAGCACGCTCGGCGCCGGGGCCGGCACCGACACGCCGCCGATGATCCCGATCTCGAACGTCGTGCGCACCGAATGGTCGATGGGCTCGCCGAGCCTGGTCCGCTACAACGGCTACTCGGCGATCGAGATCGTCGGCTCGCAGGCGCCGGGCCGCAGCTCCGGCGAGGCGATGCAGGCGATGCAGGACATCATCACCAAGGACCTGCCGCAGGGCTTCGGCTACGACTGGGCCGGCCAGTCGCTGCAGGAGATCATCTCCGGCAGCCAGGCGCCGATGCTCTACGCGCTGTCGATCCTCGTCGTGTTCCTCTGCCTCGCGGCGCTGTACGAGAGCTGGTCGATTCCGGTCGCGGTGCTCCTGGTCGTGCCGCTCGGCGTGCTCGGCGCGGTGCTCGCGACGCAGCTGCGCGGGCTCAACAACGACGTCTACTTCAAGATCGGCATCATCACGATCATCGGTCTCGCCGCGAAGAACGCGATCCTGATCGTCGAGTTCGCCGTCGCCGAGCAGCGCGCCGGACGCAATCTCGCGAGCGCGGTCGTCGACGCGGCGCGGCTGCGCCTGCGCCCGATCCTGATGACCTCGTTCGCGTTCATTCTCGGCGTACTGCCGCTCGCGATCTCGACCGGCGCCGGCGCGAACGCGCGTCACGCGATCGGCACCGGCGTCATCGGCGGCATGCTGTTCGCGACGTTCCTCGGCGTGCTGCTGATCCCGGTGTTCTACGTGACCGTGCGCCGGCTGCTCGGCGACAAGATGGAGCCGCCGGAGGCGACGCTCGCGGCGACCGAGCAACCGCAGCAGCACGGCTGACGGCGGCGGCGATGCCGGATCGTCGCCGCCGGCGCCGCGGCGCCCGCCTCGTCGGCCTCGCATTCGCGCTGCTCGGCGCGGACGCGGCCGCCGCGGAGTCGCCGTGGCTGCTCTACCGCGACGCGAACCCGTTCGTCGCCGCGAGCGGCCTGCCGTTCGCGCCGCCGGCCGCGCCGACCGAGCGCGACTGGCGCGTCGAGGCGTTCGCCGGCGCGAGCAACACCGAGCTCGCGTTCGACCGCGGCGGCGAGCACCTCGTCTACGACGCCGAGATCCACGAAGCCCGCGTCGCGCTGACGCGCGCGCTCGGCACGCGCTGGCTCGTGCGCGCGACGTTCGGCGCTGAGCACGTCGGCAGCGGCTTCCTCGACGGCCTCGTCGAGGACTATCACCGCACGTTCGGCTTCGACGCGGGCGACCGCGGCCGGCTCGGCACCGACGGACACACGATCGCCTACCGCGACGCGCGCGGCGACGCGGTCGCGCTCGACCGCAGCCTGACCGCGCCGGCGCCGCTGCTGCTCGACGTCGCGCTGCGCGCGCCGGCGGAGCATGCCGAATGGCTCTACGGCGCGACGCTGAAGCTGCCGATCTCGCACGCGAGCCCGCTCGTCGACGACCGCGCGCTCGATCTGAGCGTCTGGCTCGCCGTGCAGTCGGTCGACGCGCAGTCGCCGTGGTCGTGGGGCGCGCGCGCCGGCGTCATGCAGCGCGGCCGCTCGCGGCTGCTGCGCGGGCGCGACGAGGACCAGGTGCCGTTCGCGGACGCTGCGCTGACGCGCACGCTCGGCCGCAGCTGGGACTTGCAGGCACAGCTGCAGTGGCATCGCGCGCTCTACGACTCGGCGATCCCGCTGCTCGAGTCGGCGGCGACGCTGAGCCTGTCCTCGGGCTGGCACGCGCGCGGCGGGTGGACGCTGCGCGCCGGCCTCGTCGAGGATGCGACGGCGCGCCGCGCGCAGGACGTCACGCTGTTCGTCGCGCTGTCGATCTGATCGGCGCCGGTTCAGCGCACGCGCCTACACTCGCGCCGATGCCGCACCGCGTCGCGCTCCTGCTGCCGCTCGCGCTGCTCGCCGGGATCGCCTCGGCGCGCACGGTCTACCGCTGCGTGCGGGATGGCACGGTCAGCCTCGCGACCGCGCCGGAGCCCGGCTCGCAGTGCTTCGCGAAGCAGCTCGACGACGGCGCCGCGCTGCTGCCGAACCTGTGGGGTTCGATGGGCACGTTCCGCGGCACGCTGTACCGCCGCGTGCAGGACGGCCGCGTCGTCTACAGCACGCGCAATCTGCCGGGCTCGGAAAAGGTGCTCGCGTTTGGCGTCGCGACGCCGCCGGGCTCGCCGGCGCACGCCGGTCTCGGTCGCGTCGGCGCGCCGCGCCTCGATGCGTTTCCGCGCGAGTTCAAGCTCGCCGCGCGGCGCACCGGCGTCGACGAGGCATGGCTGCGCGCGATCGCGCACGCGGAGAGCGACTACGACGCCGCGGCGGTGTCCGACAAGGGCGCGCGCGGCGTCATGCAGCTGATGCCGGACCTGATCGGCGACTACGGCGTCGGCAATCCGTTCTCGGCGCGCGAATCGATCGGCGCCGGAGCGCGCCACCTGCGCGCGCTCGCGACGCGCTACGAGGGTGACCTCGTCCGCGTCGCCGCGGCCTACAACGCCGGCGCCGAGGCGGTCGATCGCTACGGCGGCGTGCCGCCGTACGCGGAGACGCAGGAATACGTCGCGAAGGTGCAGGCGCTGTACGCACGCTACCGCGAGGCGATGGGCCTGGCGCCGCTGCCGGCGCAGTTGCAGCCGGCGCAATAGCGCCGCAGCAAGATCGCGTCCAATCCCATGCCGATCCGTCCGCGTGCGCGGCAGCGGCTGCCCGAGCTGAAGCCGCTGGTCGCCGGCCTGATCGTTTCGCTCGCGGTCGCGGACGCGAGCGGCGCGCCGCTGAGCGCACGCGCCGTCGATGCGGCGGGCCGCGCGCCGTTCTCCACCGGCGCGACGCGCGCCGTCACGAGCTGCGCGGACGACGGCAGCGCCGGCACGCTGCGCAGCATCGTCGCCGGCGCCGCGAGCGGCGACACGATCGACCTCAGCCAGCTGACGTGCGGCACGATCACGCTGGTCTCCGGCCAGATCGACGTTCACGTCGCGGACCTGACGCTGGTCGGGCCCGGGCGCGACCTGCTGACGATCGACGGCAACGACGCCGCCCGCGTGATCCTTCACGACGGCGGCGGAACGCTGACCGTGAGCGCACTGACGGTCGCGCACGGCCGCGCCGACGACGCGGCCGGAATCCCCGACGTGTTCGCCGCGAGCCGCGGCGGCTGCATCCTCTCCGAGGACAGCTGGGCCTCGAACGGGAGCGGAACCGTCGTGCTGATCGACGCGGCCGTCGATTCGTGCACGGCCGTGCACACGACCGGCACGCTGAGCTCGGCGGTCATGGGCGGCGGCGTGAACGCGGCGCGCGAGGTCACGCTGACGCGCAGCATCGTCAGCAACAACGTGGCCCAGGGCCTGGTCAACGAAGGCGACCCCTACCCCGGCGCGCACGCCTACGGCGGCGGCGTGTCGATCAGCGTGTCGAACTACTCCTCGCTGTTCGGCGGCGTCTACTGCACCGACAGCATCGTCAGCGGCAATCGCGCGATCACGAGCCAGGACGAGAGCACGACGACCGAGCGCAACGCCGCCGGCGGCGGCATCTTCTCGAAGAACCGTGCGGTGATCGAGAACTCGATCGTCGCGAACAACTTCGCCGGATGCGAGGC
>DASWOS010000041.1:0-10169 GCA_036398645.1 Dokdonella sp.
TCGCGCTCCATCGGCGCATGCTCGGACGGTGCCACCGCGGCCGGTATGCGCCATCTCGGCAGCATGCCCGCGGCGATACGGGCGTGTTCCAGGTCGACGAGACGTTCACGGCTCGACCATTCGGCCTCGGGACGCGGGCGAATGCGTGGCAGCGCGGTCAGCGTGCGGTACTCGTCGGGCGACAGCAGGCGCTCCAGGCGAGACGAACGAAGGCGGAAACGATGGCTGTCGTCCTGACGTTCGAAGCCGGGCCGGACGAACACCGGAGCACGATCGCCGTCCGCCAGCTTCCTGTCCTCGAACGACTTCAGGTTACGGTCGAACACCAGTACGTTCGGCTTCTCGCCGGGCTTGCCGCGATGACGCTGCACGCGTCCGGCGAGCTGGATCAGCGAACGCATCGAGGATGGTTCGGCAACGGCCCAGTCGGCGTCCCAGTCCCGACCCACTTCGCACACCGGTGAGGCGAGGACTACGAACAGGTGATTGCGCTCCGGATAGGCATCGAGTGCCGCGCGGATGGCCGGCAGGTGGTAGACGCCTCGGCCGTCACCGCGCCGGTTGAACGCGGCATCGAGCTGATGTTCGATCGCCGAGCGTTGCAGCAGCGGAAAGCGGGCGTGATAGACGCACAGGTGTATGCGGGTGTCGTCGGGCGCGCCGCATGCGAACAGCTCGCGCGCCACGTCGAACAACGGATCGATGTTGGCCATGCGTACCAAGCCGAAACTCACTCTTTTTCCGCCGATAGCTTCGGTCTCGGCATGCGCGTCGTGCAGACGCAGGCAGGCGTCGCGCGCACAGCGCGCGAATTCGGCGCGAAGTCTCTCTTTCGGCGATCCCTTGGCGATCTCGAGCGGAAGTAGTTCCGCGCGGCGCAGCGGCTCGGCCGTCGCCAGCTTGGCCGCGCGCTTCTCGACGAATTCCGAGTGCTGCGCAGCGAACGCGTCGGCATCGGAACAGGTCGCCGTTCGAGCGCCGAACTCGTCGGTCCACAGGCAGGAAATCTCCATGCGATCGACGCGCACTGCGCCGGCGCTGCCGCGGTTGCGCCGATATTGGACGCGGCCTGCGCGGTAGGCGAGGAACATGCCCTCGACCAGCGCCGGCGGCAGCGTGGCCGAGGACAGCACCACGCGCGTGCCGAGCATGCCGGCCCAGTGCACCAGCCGCGTCAACGCAGGCAGATCGTCGAGCTCGTAGTCGTCCAACTCGTCGAGCACCAAGTCGGTACTCATTAGTCGCAGCATCGGCGCGATCTGACGGCCCGCACGCAGCGCCTCGGTGGCGGGCACGAGGTGGTCCACCGTGCACACCAGCATCGGTGCCGACAGCAGGTTGCGAATGTCGGCGTCGCGCATCGCACGCGACAGCAACGGGTGCTCGGCCACGACGCCTTCGTAGAACACATGGCTGTCTTCTTCGATGAGAGCCTGCGCCGATGCGGAACCGTGGGCCGCGGCCTCGTGCTCGTAGTATTCGAACAGGGCGCGACTGGCCGAGCCGCCGACGCGGATCGCCAGTTCGTCTTCGCTCAGATGCAGGTCGGCGCGATAGCTGCGGCCGGTCTGCAAGGTCAACGTGCGCAGGCCGAGCGCGTACGTAGCGCGCAGGCCTCGTTGCGGATCGGCGAGGGCATAGAGAATGCGGGCGTTCGCCAGCGTCTTGCCGCAGCCCGTGGAGGCCATGTTGACGACGAAGGCGCCGTGCTCGCGCGCGGATTCGCGAAGCGAAGCGGCTGCGTCCGCCGCCTTGTCTTGCCAGGAAAACCGCGGATCGGCGCTGCGCTTGCGTAGGCCGCGATGGTTTGCAAGTCGTGGTAGATGACGCTCGAAACCCGGCAACGCGTAGGCGATCGATCCTGCGTCACGCGCTACCCCGAGCAGGTGTTCGTCCAACGGCTGCTTGAGGCTGCCGTCGCGGCCAGTATTGGCATAGAGCCTCGTTCTGCCGTCGCCCTGTACGCGTTCCGGCGCGTCGGCCGGCAGGCTGGAGTAATGGTGATCGGCGAGCATCAGGCTCAGCCGCGCGAGATGCATCACGTACGGATTACCGAGCCAATCTCCACCGTGGCGTCGGTGCACGTCGAGCAGGCGGCTGGCCACGCGGGCGGCCAGAGCGCGCCATTTGGGTTCAACGACGGGTAGCTGTCCGGCAAGCTGCCAATACGCTTCGACTCGCTCGCGGTCGGCAATCTGCTCGATTTCGTTCCAGTCGTGCGCGACCTGCGAGAGCGGGGCCTCGAGCCAAGCGAGACTGAAGCGCCGCAAACGCTTGCCGAGCCAGACCTGCGTGCCGTCCGGCTTCTTGAACGGAACCATAGGCAGGCGGTGATGCGTGACGACCAGCCAAGCCACGGCGGCCGCGAGCGGCGGCAGCTCGCGGAATGGATGCCGGTCGACCGCATCGAGGCCGTCACGCTGATAGCGTCCGGCGGAAATCCACAGTTGCTCGTCGAATGCATTCGGATCGGCCAGCCGCAGCAGCCAGGCTTCGTCGTCGTCCTTGCCCACGAACGCCTGAAACAAGCGCAGCGAAACCCATTCGTGGCGGTACAGATTTCTTTCCTGCCGCTGCTCGCGCAGGCGCTGCTGAAATGCAAGGCTGGCTTTTCCCAGGTCGTGCAGCAGAGCGGCCAATTGCGCGAGCAGCCGTATCTCCTGCGCGGTGTGCCAATCATTTTCGGTGTCGCGCCGCAGCACGTCGCGAGCGGTCGTGTTCGTCGGCACCGCGCCCTCGGCATTGAAGCGACCGGCGTCGCCGACGACCCACAGCAGCTCGCTGTGGTCGCGGCCGTGAATCCAATGGCAGGCCACGGCAGTGTTCTTGCGTGCGGTCTTACGCAGCAGGCGGCGCAGCGTGTCCAGTCCTTCTCGGGTGATCGATGTCTGCCACGTGCGGTCGCCGCGACGTTCGGCGAACTGGTCGAGAAGGCGGCGCGTCTCCGCCAACGCGCGCTTATCGCATTCGCTGACGAGCAGGACGTTCATGCCGCTCTTGCGGAAATGTCGAGTGCGATCGCTTTGATCGTGTCGATCATGAAGTCGAGCGACCCGGTTCGGGTCAACGCCTCGATGCAGCCGCGCCGGAACGCCTGTTCGTCGTCGCCGTGCATTGCCGAGAGAAACGCCTGCGGCAGGATGGCTGCATCCTTGACGAGATCGGCCGCGTCGAAGACGAGGCCGCCACGGCGGGTCTTTCCGTGCAGTACGGCGAGTCCATGCGGCAGGCCCAGCACCCACGTTGCGGTCGCGCCGAGGCCGTAAGCAAGATAGTTGCCGTGGTCGAGAAAGCGGTTTGCCGGATCGGCGCCAGTACCGCGCTTCGCGCGCGTGAAATCGCCGTAGCCGACCGTATCGACGGCGAGCTTGAACAGCGCCTTCGTCAGCCGCGCTTCCTCGGTGAGCAGAAACGTGTTGTCCTGAGCAAGCTCGATCTGTCGGGCGCTGCGCGCCAGCAGCTCGTCCAAGCGGGCCGCATCCACGGCAAAGCCGCTTTCTCGCAATGCGCGCTGCGTCCATTGCGCGCGTATGCGTGCGCCACGCGCACGCTGAAAGGCCTTTGCGGCAGCGAGACGGAGCTCATCGACGAACCAGAACCTGACCCACGCTTGCAGATACTCGGTCGGGCGGTACTCGCTTTGTGGCGAGAACCATCCGACCTCCAGATCGACCTCGTTGGCGCTGAACAACGGTGTGCCGCCGCCGCCGCAGAACCCGACCAGCACTCCTGCCTTGGCCAGCTCACGCATCGCGGCTTGAGTGATCGACGTTCCGGTGCCGAGCAGCACGCTGGTTGTATTTGCTATCGGAATGTTCCAGTACAGCGACCGTCGCCCTTCGTCGGTCACGTATTCGACACGCCCGCCATTGACGAGCACTCGGCAATGTTCCAGATAGTAAAGATTCGCGCGTTTGGAATGGAGGATCGTTTTCAGATCACCCGGCGAAATATCGTCCACGCGGACTCCCCTCGAAAGCCAGGACGCGACGCTGTCGCTTCCGCAGTCGCACAACGGCGAACGCCCACACGTCCGACTCTGCGCATCGCCGAGGCGTTCATGGACGCTCGGCATTTGTCGCTGAGGCTACCTTATCGATTCAAAATCTCAAGCGGCGAGACGCGGCGGCAGGGGGCGACGATGGGCTATAGATCCATTCGATAAAATAATGGTTCGGAATGAGCATCGCGCGAGCTCGTCTACTTGGCGCCGGGTCATCGATGAGCGGTCGCGAGGAGCGCGTATGGCTTGCAATGCGCGCGCAAATAGGGGGTCGTGCCGCGATGTGTGCCTACGTACGGCCCGATCAGGCAGGAGTGTCATCGGACAGAGCTTGGAACCGGCAGCGAGGCTCGGGCGCTGTACCGACTACGGGACTCGCCACACTGCTGCGCGCGATCTCGTGCTCTCCACACCCAGGTGGCCGTGCTGCGACGTCGCATATGTCCGTCGCCAATGCGCATGGCTACGGTCGGTGCCGCATGGCACCGCTGCTGCGGGTGGCGACCCGGATTAGCCGGGCGATTCCCATGCCGGCGCCCGCGCCGCTCATTGTCCAGCGGCAGGAGGTAACGCGCGGCAGGCCTGATCCCGTCGCGTGACGTTTCGTGCGATCTCGACGTGACGTATTAGTGGGACATCGCTGAACGAGCGGGTGCGCGGCGCCCGTTCGCGGCACGCCCCGGCGCGGTGCGTCGAACTCGCGCGCGGACGCTGCAGTCGACGCTGCCGGGACTGCGGAAGCCGTGAGGAAGCATCACGCGCCGCGGAAGGACGCGGCCACCGGCGTCCTTCTTCTCGAGATCGCGGTGAACCGTTCTCCGCCGCTCGAACGCGAGCGCGCGCCGCTCAATACCGCGGCACGCCCGGATCGACCTCGATCGACCACGCGTCGATGCCGCCTTCGACGTTCCAGAGATTCGTGAAGCCGTGTTCGCGGAAGTGCTCGGCCGCGCTGCGGCTCGAGATGCCGTGATGGCAGATGAACGCGATCGGCGCATCCTTCGGCAGCGCGGTCAGACGCGCGTGCGTGTCCGGCGTCAGCACGTCGGCTTGCGGCAGCGCGGCGATCGCGCGCTCGTGTTCGGGACGCACGTCGACCAGCGTGATGTCGCCGGCGTCGAGACGCTGCTTCAGCGTCCGCACGTCGAGCGGACGGATCGCCTGCGGCGCCTGCGGCAGATGGATCGCGAGGCCCTCGCCGTGCGGCGTGCGCGTCCAGTCGATGCTCGCGCCGCGCGCGCGTTGCGCGCTGGCGAGGTCGAAATGCAGCTCGAGGCCGTTCGCGTCGACGACGATGTCGTTCGCGCCGGGCTCGCGCAGTTGGAACTGTGGCTGAAAGCGGCCGTCGACGGCGAGGAACAGCTTCATCTCGCCGGCGTCGGCGAGCGCGCCGCGGATGCGCGCGACCGCCGCGTCGGAAATCGTGATCGACGGCGGCGTGCGGTCCGGTTCGGGCACGCCGAGCACGCGGTGCAGCTCGCCGGAGTCGAACATCGACTGCACGATGTCGGCGCCGCCGACCAGCTCGCCGTCGACGTAGAGCTGCGGAATGGTCGGCCACTGGCCGTATTCCTTGATCCCCTGACGAATCTCCTCGTCGGCGAGCACGTCGACGGTCGCATAGTCGTCGAGCAGCGCATTCAGCCGGTCGGTGGTGACCGCGGAGAAGCCGCATTGCGGCGCGTTGCGGTCGCCTTTCATGAACAGCACGACACGATGGCTGGCGAGCAGGCTTTCGATGCGTGCACGCGTGGCGGGGGCAAGAGACATGATGGAATCCGTGTGAGACGAACCGTGATGATACGCCGCAGGCGCGGCGTGCCGTGATCGAAGCGGATCTATAGGCGGATCATCGCCGCCGCAAGGGAGGAGCTCCGCGCGTTCGCGGTGCCGTTCGGCCGCCCGCGGCTCGTCCGTTGCGTGCGCCGCGGGCGACGGCGCGGCGTCGCCATGCGAGCGAAGCAGGGCGGTTCGACGCAGGAACGGCTGCGGTTCGGCGCAGAGGCGCCGGCCGATCGGCGGCGTGCCGCCGCCGATCGCCGTACCGGCACCGCAGTGCCGGTACGGCCGAGCGCAGACCGTCATCTGTGTGAGCGCGATTTCATCTGCAAAGCGGAAGGCGGGTTCCGCCCCGCGCCGCGTGCATTTCGGCGAGCCGCGTCGTAAGTGCCTACGCGGCGGCCGGCAGCGCGTCGTCGGTCTCGGCGTCGCGGCGATCGTGCCGCGCGAGCGAGAGCCGCTGCTCGGTCCAGTGCAGCAGCTCGAGCGCGCCGTCGTCGTGCTCGACGAGCGCGGTGCAGTGCTCGACCCAGTCGCCGTCGTTGACGTAGAGCACGCCGTCGCGGTCGGCGATGCGGCCGTAGTGGATGTGGCCGCAGATGTGCCCGTCCCAGCCGTCCGCGGCCGCGCGCGCGGCGACGCGCGCCTCGAACTCGTCGATGAAGCGGCGTGCGGTCGCGATGCGGCGCTTCAGCGCGATCGAGAACGGACGGTAGCGCAGGCCGCAGCGGCGTCGCAGCGCGTTCAGGCGGCGGTTCGCCGTGCAGACCACGCCTTGCAGCACGTCGCCGAGGCGGAGCAGCCAGCGCGGCGCCGTGCTCTCGCCGTCGAACTCGTCGCCGTGGCTGACGCGATAGCGGCGTCCGTCCGCGGCGACGTGCACCGCCTCGCGCGCGATCTCGATGCCGCCGATGCGCTGCCCGGCGAAACGGCGCATCGCCGCGTCGTGGTTGCCCGGGATGTAGGTGACGCGCGTGCCCGCGGCGGCGATCGCGAACAGCTCGGCGAGCACGGCGCCGTGGTCGGCACGCCACCACGGACGCCGCGCGAGATTCTCGAGATCGACGATGTCGCCGACGAGGTAGAGCCGCTCGCACCGCATCGAGCGCAGGAAATCGAGCAGATAGCCGGCCTGACAGTCGGCGAGGCCGAGATGGACGTCGGAAACGAACACGCTGCGAAACGAGAGTCGCGTCATCGCGCTTCCTCGTAGGGAGCCGGCGCGAGCGTAGGCGGCGACGATCTCGCCGCGGTTGCGCCGCGGTTGCATCGTGGTGACAGGCACGCGCCGCGCACCCGCGCGCGAACGCACGGCTGTCACATGCGTCGCCTAGCGTGTGCGCGGGCGCATCCGCCTCGACGATCGCGAAGCCTTCGATGCCGACACCGACCCTGCGCGACAAGCTCGATCAGAGGATCTTCGACGCGATCTATTCGCGCAGCCTCGTCTACAACACGTGCTGGGAGGATCCCGCGGTCGACCGCAGGGCGCTCGCGCTCGGCGCGGACGACGACGTGCTCGTCATCACCAGCGCCGGCTGCAATGCGCTCGACTACGCGCTCGAGGCACCGCGGCGCATCCACGCAGTCGACGCGAACCCGCGCCAGACCGCACTGCTCGAACTCAAGATCGCCGGCATCCGCAAGCTCGAATTCGACGACTACTTCGCGATCTTCGGCGAGGGCTACTACGCACGCTTCGCCGCGATCTACCGCGACGCGCTGCGCGCGGAGCTGTCGGAGTTCGCGCGCGGCTGGTGGGACCGGCACGCGAGCTGGTTCACCAGCCGCCGCGGCAGCTTCTACTTCCACGGCCTGTCCGGGCTCGTCGCGCGCGGCGTGCGTGCGTACTTCGCCGCGCGTCCGCGCCTGCGTGCCGCGATCGCGGATCTGTTCGACGCGCGCGACGTCGCTGAGCAGCGTGCGATCTACGACGCGCGCGTCGCACCGGAGCTGTGGAACCGGCCGGTCAACTGGGTCATCTCGCGGCCGTTCGTCATGAGCCTGCTCGGCGTGCCGTACCCGCAGCGCAAGCTCGTCGAGTCGCAGCACGACGACGGCGTCTCCGGCTTCATCCGTGGCGCGGTGCAGTACGTGTTCTGCGAGCTGCCGCTCGCCGACAACTACTTCTGGCACGTCTACATGACCGGCCGCTATCGGCGCGACTGCTGCCCGGAATACCTGAAGCCGGCGAACTTCGCGCGCCTCAAGGACGGCCTCGTCGAACGCATCGCGGCGCACACGATCACGGTCACCGAGTTCCTGCGCGGGCACGGCGAGCCGATCTCGCGCTTCGTGCTGCTCGACCACATGGACTGGATGAGCTCGTACTATCCCGATGCGCTCGTCGAGGAATGGGAGGCGATCCGCGCGAGCGCGGCGCCCGGCGCGCGCATCCTGCTGCGCAGCGCGCAGGCGCGGCCGGCCTATCTCGACGCGATCCGCATCGGACCGGACCGCACGCGGCTGCGCGACGCGTTCCGCTTCATGGACGACGTCGCCGACGCGCTGCAGCCGCACGATCGCGTGCACACCTACGCCGGCTTCGTGATCGCCGATGTCCCGGCTTGAGGCGCTGCGCGGCGACGCGGCCGTGCTCGCGCGGCTGCTGCGCGGCATGCCGCGCGCGGCCACGCACGCCGACGCGCTCGGCGCGTTCTACGCGCCGCAGTCCGCGCAGTACGACCGCTTCCGCGAGCGCCTGCTCGCCGGGCGCGCGGAGCTGATCGCGAGCCTCGTGCTGCCCGAGCGCGCGCACGTCGTCGAGCTCGGCGGCGGCACCGGGCGCAACGCGGAATTCTTCGGCGCGGCGCTCGCGCGCATCGAACGCATCGAGATCGTCGACCTGTGCCGCCCGCTGCTCGCACGCGCCCGCGAGCGCGCACGGAGCATCCCGCAACTGCACGCGATCGAAGCCGACGCGACGACGTACCGGCCGCAGCGCGCGGCCGACGCGGTGATCCTGTCGTATGCGCTGACGATGATCCCGGACTGGCGCGGCGCGCTCGCGAATGCGGCCGCGATGCTGAAGCCCGGCGGCACGCTCGCGGTCGTCGACTTCTACGTGTCGCCGGCGCGCGCCGCGCGCGGCGCGGTGCAGCACGATGCGTCGACGCGCCGCTTCTGGCCGGCGTGGTTTCGCCACGACGGCGTTCGCCTCAGCGCGGCGCACCTGCCGGCGCTTCGCGCGCTGCTGCCGCGCCACGACGTCGTCGAGGCGCGCGCGCCGGTGCCGTACCTGCCGTTCGCGCGCGTGCCGTACTACCGCTTCGTCGGCCGCAAGGATGCCGGCGCGGGCGCGGCGGATTTCGCGTATTCGGCGTGGTGAGCGCCGCTCGCGCGGCGGCACCTGCGGTGCGGCGGGTGTGGTGCGCAGTGCCGTTGCGGCAGCCGCGGCACTGCCGCGCGTCGATCCGCTGCGCATGCGAACGAATCCGGGTGATATCGGAACGGCTCACAGCGGCTGCGCGCCCTCGCTGAGGATGTCCAGGTACTGCCGGTAGGCGAATACCCGGCGCCGACGCTGGCCGGTGAGTTCGTCGACGATGCCGAGCTCCTCCAGGGTGTGAATGGCGGCGCGGCTGGTCGGTCCGGTCGGCGCCGTCGGCGACACCTTGAGGACGACACGGTTGGCGAACTGATCGACCACCAGGCCGACGTTGCCGGCGCGGCGGCCCGGGGCGCCGATTCGTGCGCGGTCGCCGGCGAGCAGAGCGAGCCGGCGCTGCGCGGCATCGACGTATGGACACGCGGCCGGCCGGGCTCGTCAGGCGCTGACCTCGTCGAGCCGCGCGAGGTCGTCGGCCGAGAGCTTCAGCTTCGTCGCGCCGGCGAGCTCGCGCACCTGCTCGGCGCTCGTCGCACTCGCGATCGGCGCGGTCACGCTCGGCCGCGCGATCAGCCACGCCAGCGCGACCTGCGCCGGCGTCGCGGCGAGGCGGCGCGCGACGTCGTCGAGCGCGGCGAGCACGCGCAGGCCGTAGCCGTTCAGATATTTCGCGACGGCCGGCGCGCGCGGCGCTCTTGCCGAGATCGGCTTCGCTGCGGTACTTGCCGCTCAGGAATCCGCTCGCGAGCGAGTAATAGCTGATGACGCCGACCTGTTCCTTCAGCACGAGCGGTTCGAGCTCCGCCTCGTAGGTCTTGCGTTCGACGAGGCTGTAGTCGGGTTGCAGCGTCTCGTAGCGCGGCAGGCCGTGCGCGGCGCTGGTCGCGAGCGCTTCGGCGAAGCGCGCGGCGCCGTAGTTCGACGCGCCGATCGCGCGCACCTTGCCTTCCTCGATCAGACGCGCGAACGCGCCGAGCGTGTCCGCGAGCGGCACGTCGGAATCGTCGGCGTGTGCTTGGTAGAGGTCGATACGGTCGGTCTGCAGGCGCCGCAGCGAGT
>DASWOS010000042.1:0-8948 GCA_036398645.1 Dokdonella sp.
CGCGGCGAACCTCGCGCTCGCGCTGAAGGCCGAGGGCGCGAGCGTCGGCGTGCTCGACGCGGACATCTACGGGCCGAGCCAGGTGCAGATGCTCGGCCTCGCCGGCAAGCCGGAGTCGAGCGACGGCAAGCGCATCGAGCCGAAGCTCGGCCACGGCCTGCAGGCGATGTCGATCGGCCTGATGATCGAGCAGGACACCGCGATGATCTGGCGCGGGCCGATGGCGACGCAGGCGCTGACGCAGATGCTCGGCGACACGAACTGGCGCGACCTCGACTACCTGGTCGTCGACCTGCCGCCCGGCACCGGCGACATCCAGCTGACGCTGTGCCAGCGCATCCCGGTGTCCGGCGCGATCATCGTGACGACGCCGCAGGACATCGCGCTGCTCGACGCGAAGAAGGCGCTCAAGATGTTCGAGAAGGTCAACGTGCCGGTGCTCGGCGTCGTCGAGAACATGGCGACCCACGTCTGCTCGAACTGCGGGCACGAGGAGCACGTGTTCGGCGCGGGCGGCGGCGCGGCGCTCGCCGCGCAGTACGGCGTGCCGCTGCTCGGCAGCCTGCCGCTCGACATCCGCATCCGCGAGCTGGCCGACGCCGGTACGCCGACCGTCGTCGCGATGCCGGAATCGGAACTCGCCGCGCGTTTCCGCGAGATCGCGCGCAACGCGGCCGCGCGGCTCAGCCGGCGCGCGCGCAACAAGGCGATCCAGTTCCCGAAGATCGTCGTGCAGGACACCTGACCGGAGGAGCCGCCGCCCGATGCGAACCGCAACGATGCCCCGCCTGCTCGGCGCGCTCGCCGTGCTGCTCGCCGCCGGCTGCGCGGACGCGCCGCGCAAGCGCACGAGCGCCGCGGGCGGCGTCGACGCCGCGCTCGTCGTCGCGGCGCGCCCGGCGATCGAGGCGGCGAACGCGGACTGGCTGACCGCGATGCGCAGCCGCGACGCCTCCGCGCTCGCGTCCGCCTATGCGGAGACCGCGGTGTTCGTCACGCGCGGCGGACAGTCGATCGTCGGCCGCGCCGCGATCGAGCGCTACTACCGCGCCGCGTTCGAGAACAGCCCGCCGATCGTCGACGGCGGCCTCGTCGAGGACGGCATCGCGACCTCGGGCAACCTCGTCTACGAATGGGGCCACGGCAGCTACACGATCGAGCCGACGCCGGGCGCGCCGGTCGCGAACAGCGGCTACTACGTCGCGGTCTGGCAGGCCGACGCGAGCGGCGCCTGGAAGATCGTGCGCTATCTCGCGCTGTAGCGCGTCGCCGGCGCCGCGCGGCGTTTCCGTTCCGGCGGCTCGCGAACGCCGCGCGGCGCGGCCATGCCTTCGGCGCGCTCAGCGCCGGCGCGGTCGTGCCGCGCGCGCGCCGCTGCCGGCGCGCGACGCGGCGACTCGTTCGCGCGCCGCGCGTGGCGGCCGCGCCGCCGGCGCCCCGTCCGCCGCGATCGCGGCGAGATACAGCTCGAGCATGCGCCGGAGCTCGGCGTGCACGCCGTCGCCGTCCGCGACGCCGCGCCGGCGCTCCGCGGCCGCGGCCGCACTCTTCATCTGCTGCAGCACGGCCGCCGCGGCCGCTGCCGCGCGCTCGCGCGCGAGCGCCGGCGCGCGGCGCGTCAGGATCGCCTCGATGCGCGCGAGCACCGCGTGGCGGAACGCTTCGCCGCGCGGGTCGGCGCCGCGCGGCGCCGCGTCGACGAGCGCGATCGCGGCCGCGCGCTCGCGGCGCAGCGCGACGAACACGCCGAGCAGCGCCGCCGCGAGCGCGTCCGGCGTCGCCGCGTCGGCGCGCGCCTCGATCGCCGCGAGCGCGTCGACGGCGAGCTCGGTGTAACGCCGGATCAGCGCGTCGCCGAGCGCCTCCTTGCCCGGGAAGAACTGGTACAGCGAACCGATCGGCGCCTGCGCGCGCGCGGCGATCTCGGTCATCGTCGCGGCGGCGTAGCCCTTCTCGGCGAACACCGCCGCCGCGGCGTCGAGCAGCGCCGCGACGCGTCTGCGGCCGCGTTCGCGCTGCGGCGTGCGTGCACTCGGCCGGACCGTTGACATATGTGAGGAAGTCCTCATATATTTTGCGAGGATTCCCTCATGTTCACATCGCGCGCGCCGCGTGTCCAGCGCGCCGCCTCCAGGAGCATTCCCGATGATCGAGCTCGATCCCGCCACGTCCGCGCTGGTCCTCGTCGACCTGCAGAAGGGCATTCTCGCGCTGCCGCTCGCGCCGTACGGCGGCGACGCGGTGTTCGCCGCCGGCCGCACGTTGTCGGAGCGGTTCCGCGCCGCCGGCGCGCCGGTCGTGCGCGTGCGCGTCGACTTCGCCGCGGACTTCGCCGACGCGCCGTCGAACCGCGTCGACGCGCCGACGCAGCGCCCGGCCGGCGGCTTCGGCGCCGATTTCGCCGCGTTCCCGGACGATCCGCCCGCGCTCGGCGACCTCGTCGTCACCAAGCGGCATTGGGGCGCGTTCCACGGCACCGAGCTCGACCTGCAACTGCGCCGGCGCGGCGTGCGCACGATCGTCCTCGGCGGCATCGCGACGAACATCGGCGTCGAGTCGACCGCGCGCAGCGCGCACGAGCACGGCTACGACGTCGTCGTCGTCGAGGACGCGACGACCGGCGCCTCCGACGAGATGCACGCCTTCGCGTTCCGGCACATCTTTCCGCGCCTCGCGCGCGTCGCGAAGACCGCCGACCTCCGCTTCGCCGCCTGAGCGCGAGCCGTGCCGACCACGCTCGCCGGCCGGCCGCGCGCCGCGCAGTGGGCCGTGCTCGGCGTCTTGTCGGCGGCGCTGACCGCCGCGCTGCTCGCGCTGCGGCTGCCCGCCGCGCTGCTGCTCGGACCGATGCTCGCGGCGATCGCCTGCGGCACGCACGGTGCGGCGGTCCGCGTCGTCGGCGTCGCGTACACGGCGGCGCAGGCGGTCGTCGGCGTCATGATCGCCGGCACGATCACGCCGTCGATCGCGCACACGTTCGCGGCGCACTGGCCGTGGTTCATCGGCAGCGTCGCGGCGACGCTCGCGGCGAGCAGCACGCTCGGTTTCGTGCTGAGCCGCAGCGTACGCCGCCTGCCGGGCACGACGGCGATCTGGGGCGTGACGCCGGGCGCGGCGACCGCGATGGTGCTGATGGCGGAGTCGTTCGGCGCCGACGCGCGGCTCGTCGCGTTCATGCAGTACCTGCGCGTGATCTTCGTCGCGCTCGGCGCGGCCGGCGTCGCGCATTTCTGGCTGCAACTCGGCGACCTGCCGCGCTCGGGCGTGGCCTGGTTCGCGCCGCTCGACACCGGCGCGCTCGCCGCGACGCTCGCGCTGACCGCGCTCGGCGCGGTCGCCGGCGTGCGCCTGCGCGTGCCGGCCGGGCCGCTGCTGGTGCCGGCGTTCGCCGCGATCGCGCTGCACCTCGGCTTCGGCCTCGACATCGCGCTGCCGGCCTGGCTGCTCGCGGCCACGTACGCGCTGATCGGCTGGAGCGTCGGCCTGCGCTTCACGCTCGACACCGTGCGCTACTCGTTGCGCGCGCTCGGCCCGATCCTGTTCTCGATCGTCGCGTTGATCGCCGTGTGCGCGGCGCTGTCGTGGCTGCTCGCACGGCTCGCCGGCGTCGACGCGCTGACCGCCTACCTCGCGATGAGTCCCGGCGGCATGGACACGGTCGCGATCATCGCCGCGTCGAGTCCGGGCCACGTCGACCTGCCGTTCGTGATGGCGCTGCAGACCGTGCGCCTGCTGTTCGTCGTCGTGTTCGGGCCGCCGCTGGCGCGCTTCGTCGCGACGCGCGCGCACGCTCCGGCCGCCGCCGGCTGACGCCGCCGCCGCCCGGTGCGGCTATGGCCGCCCGTGCGCAGCGCGTATCATGGCGCACTTTTCACGCATCCTCGCGGAGCCGCAGTGAGCATCAAGTCCGACCGCTGGATCCGCCGCATGGCCGAGCGCCACGGCATGATCGAGCCGTTCGAGCCGACGCAGATCAAGCGCGGCGGCGGCGGCGACCGGCTGATCTCGTTCGGTACGTCGAGCTACGGCTACGACGTGCGCTGCGCGGACGAGTTCAAGATCTTCACGAACATCAACTCGACGATCGTCGATCCGAAGAACTTCGACGCGCGCAGCTTCGTCGACGTGCAGTCGGAGATCTGCATCATCCCGCCGAACTCGTTCGCGCTCGCGCGCACGGTCGAGTACTTCCGCATCCCGCGCAAGGTGCTGACGATCTGCCTCGGCAAGAGCACGTACGCGCGCTGCGGCATCATCGTCAACGTGACGCCGCTCGAACCCGAGTGGGAAGGCCACGTGACGCTCGAGTTCTCGAACACGACGCCGCTGCCGGCGAAGATCTACGCGAACGAGGGCGTCGCGCAGATGCTGTTCCTCGAATCCGACGAGGAATGCGAGACGAGCTACAAGGACCGCGGCGGCAAGTACATGGGCCAGACCGGCGTCACGCTGCCGCACGCCTGAAGCCCGCCGCGACGTGAACGCGCCGTGCGCGCGGCGGTGCCGGCGCGCGCGGCCGGTGGTACGCTTGCCGGCCTCGTCGCCACGTTTTCCGGAGTCAGCACGAACATGCGGAGTCACCCGGTGTCCACGTTTCTGAAGCTCGCCGCGCTGGTCGTCGCGGCCGTGCTGCTCGCCGCGTGCCATCGCGGCGCGAGCCGGTCGAACCTGGTCCAGGCGTCGAACATTCCGTCGAGCTTCGACGTGACCGTCTACGCCGAGAAGGACACCCAGTTCGACCTCGACGACGCGCCGCTGACCGCGCAGGACCTGCAGAGCGCGTTCCGCTACCGCCTCGAGCAGAACCTGCCGATGACGACCGTGCTGCTGAAGCGCAGCGAGAAGCAGAAGGTCAAGAACGAGCACCTCGTCGCGCTCGCGCGCATCGCGACGCAGATGAAGATCAAGGCGTACGTCGAGGAGAGCGGCGGCGAGATCGCCGAGATCCAGGCGCCGACGCGCGATTCCGGCGAAACCGAGCCGGCCAAGCCCGATTCGAAGTGACCGCAACGCAGGAGTACGCCATGAACCACGTCGTGCGGGCTCTGATCCTCGCCGCGGGGCTGTTCGCATCGGCCGGCGCGTTCGCCGCGTCGGAGGTCCGCGACGGCAACGCGATCGTCACCGCGCTCAAGAACGAGCGCTACTCGATCGGCACCTCGTCGATGGACAAGGCCGCGCTGTTCGGTTATCTCAGCGATCTCAAGGACCGCGAGCATCTGAGCGGCATCGTCCTGCGCGACGGCGGCAGCGCCGCGCAGCGCCAGGCGATCGGCTCGATCGCGAAGACGCTCGAGCTCAAGGCGTTCGTCGAGGACGGCGGCGACCTGAAGCCGATCGAGCCGGCCGGCTGACGCGGACGCGGGACGCGTGGGACGTTCGTCGCCGTACCTGCGCGGAGCGCAGCGATCCGCGTCGGACGTGCGCCGGTACCGAGCGCGGCGCGCGGCGCCGGGCCATGTCCGCGCCGCGCTGCGGCTCGCCGCCGTGCTCGCGCTCGCCGCGCCGACGCTCGCGGCGGCCGGCAATCCGTTCTCGCTGATCGGCGAGACGTTCTCCGACTGGAAGGACCGGCTGTTCGGCCGCGGCCGGCCGACCACGACCGTCGTCAACGCGCCGGCGAGCGGGCCGGTGATGCTGCGGCCCGGTCATCCGCTGCGCGTGCGCATCGACGCGAACGCGCCGCAGAGCGACTTCGCGAAAGGCCGCAGCCGCTACCGCGTGATCGAGCTGCCGGAATACCTCGAGCACGCCGCGCTGCGCGTGCAGGTCGTCGCCGAGGACAACCCGGACGGTCGCGGCCACGCGGTGTTCAAGCCGTTCCTGTACGTGCTGAACGAGGACGACAGCCCGCGCGCTCCGATCGAGGTCACGCCGCTGCACCTCGACATCCGTCCGTTCCGCCGCACGCGCCTGCTCGGCTGCACGACGCTCGACGGCGTGCGCCGCTTCGTCGTCACGACGCAGCCGGACGCGATCGGCAAGTCCTACGAGGAGGAAGTGCGCGCGGCGGTCACTGCATCGAGCCGCGGCGGGTTCTACTATTCGACCGACGCGGTCAAGATCAAGCTGCCGTACGCCGCGACCGGCACGCTGATCCTCGACGTGTCCGTCGAGCGCGAGAAGGGCGCCGGCTGCTGACGCGGCCGCGGCGAGGTCGGTCGTCGCGCAGCGTCGGCGGTTGCGACGCGCCGGTCGTCGCGCAGCGGAGCGCGTCGCGGTCCGTCGGACGGCGCGTGCGCCGGCGCGCGTCGCGGTTCCCCTGCGCACCATCGTCAGCCGCACCCGCCGCGCATCACGCCGGTCCGGGCGGCGGCCACCGCCGCGAAGCCGGCCGCGTCAGGCGATCGTGCCGGCCGCGCGGTGCAGGTCGTCCGCGGTCGCGAGCGCGCAGCCGATCGCCGCGCGGAGGCCGGCGACCATCGTCTCGAGCGCCATGCTCGGCTGGCCGGGCCGATCCGCGGCTTGCTCCGGCAGCCACGGTACGTGGACGAAGCCGCCGCGCGCGCTCGGCAGCGTCGTCGCGAGCCGATGCGCGATCAGGAAGAACACCTGGTTGCAGACGTAGCTGCCAGCCGTGAACGACGGCGCGGCCGGAATGCCGAGCGCGTTCAGGTGCGCGAGCATCGCCTTGACCGGCAGCGTCGAGAAGTACGCCGGCGGCGCGCCGGCGACGACCGGTTCGTCGATCGGCTGCCGTCCGTCGGCGTCCTCGATGCGTGCGTCGATCAGGTTGATCGCGACGCGCTCGATCGACAGCTCGCTGCGGCCGCCGGCCTGGCCGGTCGCGATCACGAGCGCGGGCCGATGGCGCTCGATCAGCGAGTCGACCAGCGCCGGCGTCGCGCCGAACGCGACCGGCAGCACCGCGCCGACGACGCGGTGCGCGCCGACCTTCGCGCCGTCGAGCGCACGTACGATCTCCTGCGACGGGTTCACGCGCTCGCCGTCGAACGGCTCGAAGCCGGTCAGCAGCACGCTCATCGGAACACCAGCGCGGCCATCAGCAGCAGGTTGACCGCGAGCAGCGCGAGCGCGGTCGGCCATTGCGCGCGGATCACGCCGTAGGGGTCCGGCAGCTCCAGCAGCACGGCCGGCACGATGTTGAAGTTCGCCGCCATCGGAGTCAGCAATGTACCGCAGTAGCCGGTCAGCATGCCGATCGAGCCGAGCACGGCCGGATGCGCGCCGTGGCGCAGCACGAGCAGCGGCAGGCCGATGCCGGCCATGATGACCGGGAACGCGGCGAACGCGTTGCCCATGACGACGGTGAACAGCACCATGCCGAGCGCGAACGCGGCGAGGCAGGCGAGCCGGCTTTCGACCGGGATCAGCACGGCGACGAGGCGCGCGATCGAATCGCCGACGCCGGTCGCGGCGAACACGCTGCCGAGCGTCGCGAGCAGCATCGGCAGCAGCACGGCCCAGCCGAGCGCGTCGAGCAGGCGATGACCCTCGCGCAGCCCGGCCGCCGGCGTCGCGTGCGTCGCGCGCAGCGCGGCGACGAACGCGGCGACGCAGGCGAGGCCGAGCGCGACCAGCGCCGGCTGACGCGTGTCGAGCAGCGGCGCGCCGTGCCAGCGCAGCCACGGCGCGGCGAGCGCGAGCACGAGCGTGACCAGCGGGATCGCGAGCGCCGGGCCGAACAGGCGCAGGCCGGACATGCGCGCGGCGACCGGTGCCGCGGTCGAGTCGCCGCCGCGCGAGCGCGCGCGCGAAGCGAGCGCGCCGAGCGCGAGCACGCCGACGCCCATCGCCTGCGCCGGCCAGCGCACGCCGTGCGCGACGCCGGCCTGGATCGCGCCGCCGCCGAGGAACGCCGCGGCGAGGATCGCCCAGAACGCGGCGGTCGCCCGGCGGCGCGCGCCGAGATCGCGCGCCGCCGCGAACAGCAGGAACGCGCCGAGCAGCGCGTGGAACGCCTCAAGCGTCAGCATCGGCGCTCCCGCCGTCGGCGACGCCGTCGTGCGCGCGCCGCGCGTCGGCCGCGTGCCGGCGCCGCAGCCGGCGCTCGAAGCGCGCGATGCGCAGCACGTGGATCGCGAACGCGGCGAGCGCGGTCGGCAGCGCCCACAGCGCGATCGCGAGCGGCTGCAGCTCGATGCCGTGCTGCGCGTAGAAGCCCTGGATCAGCAACACCGCGCCGAGCGCGACGAACACGTCCTCGCCGAAGAACAGGCCGACGTTGTCGGTCGCCGCGGCGAGCGCGCGGACCTGCGCGCGCTCGCCGTCGTCGAGCGCGCCGGCGTCGCGCTCGGCGGCCGCCTCGCTCATCGGCGCGACCAGCGGCCGCACGGTCTGCGCGTGGCCGGCGACGTTGGTCAGGCCGAGCATCGACAGCAGCTGGCGCAGGCCGAGATAGCCGGCCAGGAAGCGCGTCAGCGTCAGCCCGCGCAGCGCCGTGATCCCGTCGCGCGCGCGCTCGCGCAGGCCGTGGCGCTCGAGCAGGCCGATGACCGGCAGCGTCAGCGCCATCAGCAGCAGCGCGCGGTTCGACACGAACGACGTGCCGAGCAGCGCGAGCAGGTCGCCGACCGACATGCCCGCGGCGAGCGCGCTGACGACGCCGGCGACGACGACGGCCAGCGCCGGGTTGCGCTTCAACGCGAAGCCGACCACGACGACGGCGACGCCGAGCAGCGGCCAGTCGTTCATCGCGCGTGCTCCGCCGGCGCCGCGATCGCGATGCCGGCCGCATCGAGCGCCGCGCGCAGGCGGCGTGCGAACGCGCCGGCCTCGGCGCGGTCGCCGTGCACGCAGAGCGTGTCCGCGTGCAGCGCGAGGCGCGCGCCGTTCCGCGCGAGGACGCCTTCGCCGCGCGCGATCGCGAGCGCCTGCGCGATCGCGGCGTCGTCGTCGGCGATCACCGCGTCGGCTTCGCGCCGCGGCGTCAGCGTGCCGTCGGCCTCGTAGCGGCGGTCGGCGAACGCCTCGTGCGCGACCGCGAG
>DASWOS010000043.1:0-3899 GCA_036398645.1 Dokdonella sp.
TGCGCCGCGCGATGGCCGAGTCGACGCTGATGGTCATGCCGTGCGTGGTCACGCCGGACGGCAACGCCGACGGCATCCCGAACGTGCTGACCGAGGCGATGGCCGCCGGCCTGCCGGTGGTCAGCACGCGCGTGTCGGGCATCCCGGAGCTCGTCGACGACCATGTCAGCGGCCGCCTCGTCGAGCAGCGCGACGCGCCGGCGCTGGCCGATGCGATCGTCGAGATGCTCGCCGACGACGCGTTCCGTGACGCCTGCGCGCGCGCCGGGCGCGCGAAGGTCGAGCGCGAGTTCGACGTGCGCATCGAGGCCGGCCGCCTGCTCGCCGGCTTCGCGAAGGTCGCGCATGGCTGAGCGCGCGCGCGTGCTCGTCGTCAGCGACGAGATGGAGGTCGGCGGCAGCCAGCGCCAGATCGCGCACCTGCTGCCGGCGCTCGATCGCGTGCGCTGGGACGCGGAGCTCGCGTACTTCCGCGAGCGCTCGTTCCTCGTCGACCGCCTCGCCGCGGCCGGCATCGCCGTGCACGAGATCCCGAAGCGCGGTCGCCTCGATGCCGCGTTCGTGCGCCGGCTCGCGGCGCTGCTGCGGCGCGGCCGCTACGACGTCGTGCACTGCTTCTCGCTGACCGCGGAGATCTGGGTCCGCGCGCTGCTGCCGCTCGCGCCGCGGACCGCGTTCGTCGCCTCCGTGCGCGGGCTGTCGCTCGGCTATTCCGGCCTGCAGTGGCGCCTCAAGCGCTGGATCGTGCGCCGCGCCGACGCGATCGTCGCGAACGCGCGCGCCGGCGCCGCGCACGCGGCGGCGCGCACCGGCGAGCCGGTCGCGCGCTTCACGCTCGTGCCGAACGGCGTCGACGTGCCGGCGCCGCTCGCGGCGGCCGCGCGCGCGGACGCGCGCGCCGCGCTCGAGGTGCCGCCGGGCCGCACGATCGCGCTGTTCGTCGGCCGCTTCGTCGCGGCGAAGAACCTGCCGCTGCTGCTCGACGCGCTCGCCGCGCTGCCGCCGGAGCGCCGCGCGTACCTGCTGCTCGCCGGCGACGGCCCGCTCGCGGCGGAGCTCCGCGCACGCGCGCAGGCGCTCGGCCTCGAGCGCGACCTGCGCTTCCTCGGCGAGCGCGCCGACGCGCGCACGCTGATGTCGCTCGCCGACTTCCTCGTGCTGCCCTCGCGCGAGGAAGGGCTGTCGAACGTGCTGCTCGAGGCGATGGCGGCCGGCTGCGCGCCGCTCGCCTCCGACGCCGGCGGCAATCCCGAAGCGGTCGCCGACGGCCGCACCGGCCTGCTGTTCCCGTCCGGCGACCGCGACGCGCTCGCCGCCGCGCTCGCGCGCCTCGCCGGCGACGCCAACCTGCGCGCGCGGCTCGGCGCCGCCGCGCGCGCCGAGGTCGAGCGCGACTACGCGCTCGACGAGCTCGCGCGGCGCACCGCGGCCGTCTACGAACGTGCGATCGCGGCTGCGCGCGCGCGCCGCGCCGGCGCGCACCGCCACGAAAACACGGAGGCTCGCGGATCGTGAATGCCGTACCGCCGCCCGCCCGCACCGATGCGGGCTCGACCGCCGCCGCCGCTCGCGGCGTCATCGGCGACTTCCTGTTCGCGCTCGGCCCGGCCGCGGACGACTGCCTGCGCGGGCTCGCCGGCTTCGCGCTCGCGCGCGACGGCGACGCCGGCGTCGCCACGCGCGGCGCGGTGCACCGCGGCGCCGTCGGCGGCGACGCGCGCTGGCTCGCGCTCGCCGATCTCGTCGACGGCGAGCCCGGCGCCGGCGCCGCGGCGCTGCTCGACGGCGGCGAGCTGCCGCACGCGCGCTGGCGCGGGCGCTTCGCGCAGCTCGCCTGGCACGCCGGCGAGCGCCGCGTCGCCGCGGCGACCGACCCGTTCTCGACGCTGCCGCTGTACGTGCTCGAGCGCGACGGCACGTTGCTGCTCGCGAGCGACCTGCGCCTGCTCGCGGCGACGCCGCTGTGCCGGCGCGAGACCGATCCGCTCGCGATCTACCATTATCTGAACTTCGGCTTCGTGCCGGCGCCGTACACGATCTGCCGCGACGTGCGCCGCCTGACGCCGGGCACGCGCTTCGCCTGGCGCGACGGCATCGGCACGCACGTGCGCTATTTCCTGCCGACGTATCCGGCCGACCTCGACGGCGGCGACGACGCGCTCGCGACGCAGCTGCGCGAGCGCATCGTCGCCAGCGTGCACGACTACCGGCCCGCCGAGGCCGACGCGTGGGGCTGCTTCCTGTCCGGCGGCACCGACAGCTCGAGCATCGTCTCGATCCTGTCGCGCCAACGGCCGGAGCGGCGCGTGCGCACGTTCTCGATCGGCTTCGCCGAATCCGGCTACGACGAGCTCGGCTACGCGGAGCTGGTCGCGGCGCAGTGCGGCGCCGACGCCGCGACCGCGCGCGTCGACCGCGCGCAGACGCTCGACCTGCTCGACGTCGTCGTCGACGCGTACGACCAGCCGTTCGGCGACGCGTCCGCGGTGCCGACGCTCGCCTGCGCCGCGCTCGCCGCGTCGCGCAAGGTCGACGCGCTCGTCGCCGGCGACGGCGGCGACGAGATCTTCGGCGGCAACTCGCGCTACGCGAAGGACCAGGTCATGCAGGCGTTCTACCGCCTGCCGGCGCCGCTGAAGCGCGCCGGGCGCGCGCTCGGCCGCCTCGCCGGGCGCAGCCCGTCGCATCTGCTGAACCGCGTGCAGAACTTCACCGAGCGCGCGTCGCTGCCGAACCCGGACCGCTTCTACGAAGGCGACTCGTTCGGCTCGGACTACTACGCGACGCTGCTGACCGACGCGTTCCGCGCGCAGGCGCCGCGCGACGCCTCGCTCGAGTTCATGCGCTCGGTGCACGCGCTCGGCGAGCCGGCCGAGCCGCTGCACCGGATCATGCGGCTCGATCTGCTGATGGCGATCGCGCAGAACGACCTCGTCAAGGTCGAGGGCGCGTGCCGCGCCTACGGCATCAGCGCGCGCTTCCCGTATCTCGATCCTCGGCTCGTCGAGTTCACCGGCCGGCTGCCGCAGCGCTGCAAGGTGCGCGGCCTGACCAAGCGCTACCTGTTCAAGAAGGCGATGGTCGGCATCCTGCCGAACGAGGTGCTGCGCAAGAAGAAGCAGGGCTTCGGCCTGCCGATCGCGGTCTGGCTGCGCTCGGATCCCGCATTCCAGCGGCGCGTGCACGACGTGTTGTTCGATCCGCGCACCGCGCGCCGCGGCATCTTCGCGACCGCGTTCGTCGAGCACCTGCTCGCCGAGCACGCGCGCGGCAGCTGGGACCACTCGCGCGGCATCTGGCAGATGCTCGTGCTCGAGCTCTGGCTGCGGAAGCATCTCGATGCCGCGTGACGCATCGCCGGTGCACGTGCTGATGATCCTCGAGAGCGGCTATCCGGTGCGCGGCGGCGGCGGCGCCGAGTCGCAGGTGCGCACGCTCGCGCGCGAGCTGCGCCGGCGCGGCCATCGCGTGACGGTGCTGACGCCGCGCGTGCCGAACGCGCCGCAGGCGCGCGTCGAACGCTGCGAGGGCATTCCGGTCTGCCGGCTCGCGTATCCGCGCGTGCGCGGGCTCGGGCGCTTCGCGCTGTGGCTGCAGCTGGCCGGCTTCCTGCGCGGCCACGGCCGCCGCTACGACGCCTGGCACGTGCACATCGCGCATTATCTCGGCGCGCTCGCGTGCCGCCTGGCGCCCGCGCTCGGCAAGCCCGCGATCGTCAAGATCTCCGGCTGGTGGGAGCTCGAGCGCGGCCTGCTCGCGCCGGACGCCGGCACGCTGGCGCGCATCGGCGTCGGCTGGCTCAAGCGCGCGAGCGCGCTGCAGGCGATCAGCCAGCGCATCGCCGGCGAGCTCGCGCGCGCCGGCTTCGCGCCGGAACGCATCCTCGCGCTGCCGAACGC
>DASWOS010000044.1:0-1806 GCA_036398645.1 Dokdonella sp.
CACGCTCGAGGGCTTCGCCGACGACGCGCGCATGCAGGCGCTGCAGCGCGCCTTCGCGGCGGGCGGCGCCTTCCAGTGCGGCTTCTGCACGCCCGGCATGCTGGTCGCGGCGCACGCGCTGCTCGGCCGCGATGCCGATCCCGACGACGCGGCCGTGCGCAAGGCGCTCTCCGGCAACCTGTGCCGTTGCACCGGCTACGCGAAGATCGTCGACGCGGTGCGCGCGGCGGCGCAGACGCTGGCGAAGGCGGACGCTGCATGAGCACGCTCGCCGGCGCCGTCGGCCATCCCGTTCCCCAGCTCGAAGGCGACGAGAAGCTCGCCGGCCGCGCGCTCTACATCGCCGACCTGGCGCGCGTCGGCATGCTGCACGGCGCGCTCGTGCAGAGCCCGCACGCGCATGCGCGCATCCGCGGCTACGACATCGCGGCGGCGAAGGCCTTGCCCGGCGTGCGCGCGGTCGTCACCGGCGACGACCTCGATCCGAAGCACCGCATGGGCGCGTTCATCAAGGACGAGCCGGCGTTCGCGCTCGGCAAGGTCCGCTACGTAGGCGAGATCGTCGCCGCGGTCGCCGCCGACACCGAGGCGATCGCGCGTGCGGCGGCGCGCCTCGTGCGCGTCGACTACGAGGTGCTGCCTTCCGTCGTCGATCCCGCCGAGGCGGTTGCGCCGGGCGCGCCGCTCGTGCACGACGACGCGGCCTCGTACCTCGCGGTCTTCGATGCCGGCACGGCGGGCAACGTCTGCTCGCGCAGCGACTTTCGCACCGGCGACGTCGACGCCGCGTGGGCGCAGTGCGACGTCATCGTCGAGAACACCTACACGACGCAGGCCCAGGCGCACCTCTCGCTCGAGCCGTGCGGCGCGCTCGCCGAGATCGACGAAGCCGGCCGCGTCACGCTCTGGTCGGCGAACCAGTCGGTGTTTCGCGTGCAGGCGAGCGTGTGCGAATCGCTCGGCCTGCCGATGACCAGGCTGCGCTGCCTCACGCCGCGCGTCGGCGCCGGCTTCGGCAACAAGATGGAGGCGCACGTGCAGCCGGCCGTCGTGCTGCTGGCGATGCGCACGCGGCGACCGGTGAAGCTGATCCTGAGCCGCGAGGAAGACTTCGAGACCGTGCGTGCGCGCCACCCGTTCCGCATCCGCGTCAAGACCGGCGCGAAGGCCGACGGCACGCTCGTCGCGCGCGAGATGGAGCTGCTGCTCGACGGCGGCGCGTACGGCGACGACAGCCCCGGCGTGCTCGGCTACGCGCTCCTGATGCAGTGCGGGCCGTACCGCATTCCTCACGTGCACGCGCACGGCCGCGTCGCCTACACGAACAAGCTGCGCTTCGGCGCCTACCGCGGCTTCGGCGTGCCGCAGGTGACGTTCGCGACCGAGACCCAGCTCGACGAGATCGCGGCGCGCGTCGGCCTCGACCCGATCGCCTTGCGCCGACAGAACATGCTCGTGCCCGGCAACCCGTGGTTCGGCGGCCAGCCGATCCGCTCCAACGGCCTGGCCGAGTGCGTCGACACGGTCGAGCGCGAGTCGGGCTGGTGGGACGGCGCGGATCACCTCGGCGGCGCCGGAGCATCGCGCGCGGCGATCGGCATCGGCCTGCGACGCGGCCGCGGCGTCGCGCTCTCGGCCCACATCAGCGGGCTGCTCGCCTCGGGCGCGATCGTGCGCATGCTCGAGGACGGCACGATCCTGCTCAACACCGGCGCGGTCGACATCGGCCAGGGCTCGAACACCGTGCTCACGCAGATCTGCGCCGAGGCGCTCAAGGTGCCGGTGAACCACGTCGCCATCGCCAGC
>DASWOS010000045.1:0-5211 GCA_036398645.1 Dokdonella sp.
CACCACATGGCGCCGATCATCGGCCGCGCGCACGTCGGCTACTTGCCGACGAACAAGGTCGTCGGCATCTCGAAGCTCGCGCGCGTCGTCGACGGCTTCTCGCGCCGCTTCCAGGTCCAGGAGAAGCTGACCGCCGAGATCGCGCAGTGCATCGAGGACGTGCTGAAGCCGCGCGGCGTCGGCGTCGTCGTCGACGCGGTGCACCAGTGCATGACGACGCGCGGCGTGCACAAGCGCGGCGTGTCGATGATCACGAGCCAGATGCGCGGCAGCTTCCGCGAGGACGCGCGCACGCGCGCGGAGTTCCTGCGCTTCATCGACATCGACGGCGGGCGCTGAGGCCGCCGTGCGGAGCGCCGCGCTCGACGATCGCTCGCGCGCGCCGCGAACGCGGGCGCGCCACGCCCGCCTACGCGCCGCCGGAACCGCGCCGTGAACGCCGCCGCCGGACCGCCCGCGCCGCGTCGCGCCGCGGTGATCTTCGTCTTCGTCACCGTGCTGCTCGACATGCTCGCGTTCGGCATCATCATCCCGGTGCTGCCGCATCTGATCGTCGAGCTCGTCGGCGGCAGCATCGCGCGCGCGGCGGCGTGGTCGAGCGCATTCGGCACGCTGTTCATGCTGATGCAGTTCGTGTCCTCGCCGATCCAGGGCGCGCTGTCGGACCGCTACGGCCGGCGCAGCGTGATCCTGATCTCGAGCCTCGGCCTCGGCGTCGACTTCGTCGTGATGGCGCTCGCGCCGACGCTGTGGCTGCTGTTCGTCGGCCGCATCGTCTCCGGCGTCTGCGCGGCGAGCTTCTCGACCGCGAACGCGTACATCGCCGACGTGACGGCGAAGGAGAAGCGCGCCGCCGCGTTCGGCCTGCTCGGCGCCGCGTTCGGCATCGGCTTCATCGTCGGGCCGGCGCTCGGCGGCCTGCTCGGCCACCTGCAGGTGCGCCTGCCGTTCTGGACCGCCGCGGCGCTCGCGCTCGCGAACTTCGCCTACGGGCTGTTCGTGCTGCCGGAGTCGCTGCCGCCGGAGCGCCGCAGCGCGCGCTTCGACTGGCGCCACGCGAATCCGTTCGGCTCGCTCGTGCTGCTGCGCCGCTACCCGCAGGTGCTCGGCCTCGCGTCGGTCTACTTCCTGACCGCGCTCGCGCAGTACGCGCTGAACTCGACCTACGTGCTGTACACCGACTATCGCTACGGCTGGGGGCCGCAGATCGTCGGCTACACGCTCGCGCTGGTCGGGCTCTGCACCGGCATCGTGCAGGCGGCGCTGGTGCGGCGGCTGATGCCCGCGTTCGGCGCACGGCGCCTGATCCTCGCCGGCCTCGCGCTGTGCATCGCGGGCTATCTCTGCTTCGGGCTTGCGCCGAGCGCGCTGCCGTTCCTGCTCGGCATCCCGCTGCTCTGCCTCGGCGGCCTCGCCGGCCCGCCCGCGCAGGCGCTGATGACGCAGCAGGTCGATCCGCACGAGCAGGGCCGCCTGCAGGGCGCGCTGACGAGCCTCACGAGCCTCGCCGGCGTGTTCGGCCCGGCCGTGTTCGCGAACCTGTTCGCGCTGTTCATCAGCGACCACGCGCCGCTGCCGCTGCCCGGCATCGCGTTCCTCGTCTCGGCGATGCTGCTCGCGGTCGGCTGGGCGATCGCGTGGCGCGCGACGCGCGGCATGGAGCGGACGACGATGGGAGCACCCGCGCCGGTCGCCGACGCACCGCCGTCGCCCTGACCGCCGCTGCGCGGCGCCGGCACGTCGCCGCGCAGCGGACGCGCCATACGCGACCGCGAGCCGCGTGACGAAGACGCCGCCTCGTCGCGTCCGCCCCATGCGGCGCGCGGAACTGCCCCCGCAGAGCGTCGCCGTCGCGCCAGGTCCGGCGACGCGGCGCGGCCGCTCGATCGCGCGAATCCGCGTCCGCCGCGGCGCGCCGGTTCAGCGCGCGTACTTGACCGAGCAGCCGTACGGCTCGGAGACCGGCACGCTGACCGGCTTGCCGGCCGCGATCTCGGCGAGCGCCTGCGGCACGTACTGCGTCGCGTGCGCGAGGTCGTCCTTATCCGCGCTCGCGATCGAGTCGATGCCGCCCATGTAGCGCAGCACGCCCTGCGCGTCGACGACGTACATGTCCGGTGTCGTCTTCGCGTCGTAGGCGTGCCCGACCGTGCCGTCGGCATCGAGCAGGTACGCCTGCGCGTGGCCGCCGGCCGCGCTGACCCACGCGTTCGCGGCGTCCGCGTCGAGATGGCCCTGCTTGCCCGGCGCGCTCGAATTGACCGTCAGCCAGACGACGCCGGCCGCGGCCGCGTCGGCCTGCTGCTTCTGCAGGTTGCCGGCGCCGTAGTGCTTGCGCACGAACGGACATTCCGGATTGGTCCATTCGAGCACGACGACGCGGCCCTTGTACGCCGACAGCGTCTGCGGGGTGCCGGTGCTGTCGGTCAGCGTGAAGTCCGGCGCCGGCTGCCCGATCACGGGCGCCGCCGACGACAGCGCTGCGGCAACGGCGCAGGCGGCCGCGAACACGAACGCGAACGGCTTCATCGGATTCTCCTGACGGGAAGAGGGACTCAGCGCGTCGGCGCCGGCGGCGGCGCGGACGCCGCGCCGTAGGGAACCTTGACGCTCCAGCCGCGCGCGCCGGTCGCCGCGGGTGCGGTCACGACGACGTCGAGCGTCGCCGGCGCGGTCGTGAAGTACTCGCTCTTGCCGGCGTCGATGACGAGCGCGTCGCCGTCGCGATGCAGCGCCGGCGGCTTGTTGTCGAGGACCTTGCGCTCGGCGACGAACGCGTCGAGGCCGTCGCCGTCGGGCAGGCCGGGACCGCGCAGCGTGACGCGGATGCGCGGGCCGTCCTCGTGCACCTCGCCTTTCCACGCGTTCGCCTGCGGCTGGCGCAGCCGCGCCGCGGCGAACTGCGCGGTCCAGCGCGGATCCGCGTGCGCGGGCGCCTCGACGACCGGCAGGTCGAGCGCGAGCGCCGCCGTGCCCGGAATGCATTCCTCGCGGCAGACGAGCCACTTCGCCTCGGCGCGGATCGGCACCGTCGAGCCCGGCTTCGCGTCGGCCGGCACGTCGAGCGCGACCGGCAGCACGATCTCGCCGTCGTAGCCGAAGTTGTACAGGCCGCCGACCTCGAAGCGCTGCGGCAGCGGCCAGTCGACGTCCTCGGCCTTGAAGCCGACCGGCAGCGTCCACTTCAGCGTCGTCGGCAGGCCCGAGTCGCCGGGATTGATCCAGTACGTGTGCCAGCGCGCTCCGTGCCGCAGGCGCAGGCCGAGCTGCGACGGCTGCCCCGGCACGACGCCGGCGTACTCGCTGATCAGCTCGACGGCGACCGGCGCCGGCTCGTCCGCGGCCGCGCATCCCGCACACGCGAGGCCGGCGAGCAGCAAGCCGAGCACGCGCGGCCGATGATCGTATCTGCGTGGTTCCATCGCCTCGGCCGACGTCGAATACGGAACCCAAAAGTAGACCAATGGAAGTTAGCCGTCGGTAAACGCCGCCCGTCACGGCCGCGGTCGCCATCCTCCCGCCTGACCCGTGGCGTCCAATCCTTCACACGTCGTGGAACGAACGGCCCGGCGGCTTCATCGCTTCGACCGTCGGGCCGTCTCCCGCCAGGCGGCCGGATCGCGCCGCGGAAACACCGGCCACGGCGCGGAGCGACCGGTCGAGTGCGGGATCGAGACGTCCGCACGTCCTGCTCGATCATTCGGTGTGCTGCAACGCCGCTATGGAAGCGATCGAGCGACACGCAGGCCGAAACCTGCGCTTCGGTACGTATCGATCGATCGCTTTGCGTCGGGCGGAGCGTAATTTCGCGCGGCCGAGCGCATGACTTTCCAGGTGTCGGCGTAAACGCCGCCCCGCGCGACGCGATGGGCGCAGTCTTTCGGGTCGAACGCCGAGCCGTCCGTCGGCAGCCCTGCGTAGGAATCGGCATGACAATCCTGGACCCACTCGAAGACGTCGCCGTGCATGTCGTGGAGACCGAAGGAATTGGGCGGAAATGATCCCACGGGGGACGTGTTCTCCCATCGATCGCGGCCGAGCACCGCAGGCCCGCAGCATTCGTCGAGCCCGTAATTGGCGTGGTCGTGATCGGCCAGCGGACCCCACGGGAACGCCGTCGTCGAACCCGCTCTCGCCGCGTATTCCCACTCCGCTTCCGTCAAGAGCCGATAGCCGTGTCCGGTACGCGCGCCGAGCCAGCGGACATACTCCTGCGCCTCGTCCCACGTGACGCAGACGACCGGATCGTCGTCGGTCTGCGGAAATCCGACGTCTTTCCACGACGGATCGGAGCTCGGGGCGTAGTCGCAGGCGGCCTTGGGAACAGGGCGCTTCGTCGCCGCGGTGAACTCGGCCCACTGCCGTCGCGTCACGGGAAACTTCGCGACCGCGAAGCGGCCGACGGTGACGATCCGCCGAGGACCTTCGTCCTCGAATCGTCCCGGCTCGGTCGTCGCCGACCCCATCCTGAAGGAACCGCCCGGAATCGGCACCATCTCCGGGCATTCGTCGGCTCCCGAGCAGTCATTGAAGACGTGCGTCGCGGCTGCGTTTTCGGCACGACGTCCGCCGTCGGCCGGTCGTCCCGCGGCCGCCGCCAGCGGCAGGCCGACCAGGGCGACCAGAAAACACGAGACCGCCAAGCGCGCGATCGTTTCTCGGCCCCGGTCCGCGTCGCGTTCGAGCGCACGCACGCCGTGACACGCCTTGACCGGCCAGATCATCCGCCCCTCCTCGCTCGCCCCGCGGTCAATGTCCGCTGTCGGTGCTCCCGATACAAGCCCGTGCCGGCCCCCGCATCGGCGCTTGCGGCCCCGCCGTCGGAACATCCGACCGGGACGATCGAAGGCGCTCGTCGCGTCACAGCAGCCGCTCCTGCCCGCCGTCGTAGACCGGCACGCCGTCGACGAGGCGCACCGGCTCGCGAAACGCGTGCGCGGCGACGCAGCCGGCGCCGAGCACGTGCACGACGCGCCAGCCGTGCAGCGCGAGATCGTCGGCGAGCAGCGCGCGATGGCAGTCCCACCAGTGCCGCTCCGCGCAGAGGATCGCCGCGCGCCGCGCACTGGCGAACATCGCGAGCGCGGCGAACGCGGCGCGGTACTCCGCGCTCGCCATGTGATCGGCGTAGCCGCGGAACGCCGGATGCCGCCAGCCACGGTTCGGCGAGTCCGCACGCGGCGCTCGGCGGCCGCCGAGCGCGCCGAAGTG
>DASWOS010000046.1:0-9851 GCA_036398645.1 Dokdonella sp.
GCCGCGGAGCGTCGACGGATGGACGCGCCTCGACGACGGCCAGCTGCGCGCGGCCGGCATCGATCCGGCCTCGCTCGAGGATCCGTCGACCGGCTTCCGCGCCGCGGTCTACCAGAACGCCGAGGGCGAGCACGTGCTCGCGTTCGCCGGCTCGAACGACGCCAAGGACTGGACGCAGAACAACATCCCGCAGGGGCTCGGCCTGCCGGCCGCCCAGTACGACCAGGCGGTCGCGCTCGCGACGAAGGCGAAGGCCGCGTTCGGCGACGGGCTCGTCATCACCGGCCATTCGCTCGGCGGCGGCCTCGCCTCGGTCGCGTCGGTCGCGACCGACTCGGCCGCGGTCACGTTCAACGCGGCCGGGCTGAGCGACGCGACGATTCGCCGGCTCGTGCCGGACGCCGACGTCGGCGCGCTGAAGCAGCAGGCGGCCGACGGTCTGATCCGCCGCTATGCGGTCGACGGCGACGTACTGACCGGCGAGCAGGAGACCGGCGCGCTGCAAGGCGTGATGCCCGACGCGCTCGGTCACAAGATCGAGCTCAACGATCCGTCGCCGCTGCCGTGGTACGAGGAGCTGCCCGGCGTGAACCTGATCAGCGATTCGGCGCACGGCGTCACCCTGCACGGCATCGACTCGGTGCTGAGCGCGCTGCAGAAGGACCATCCGTGGGCGCCGGACGCGAGCTCCGGCGCCGGCGTCGTCGGCACGATCTCGAACGCAATCGGCGACGGCGCCGAAGTGCTCAGCGGCGGCGTCGACGCGCTCAAGCGCGGCATCGAGAGCGGCATCGGCGGCGTGACCGGAACGATCGCGGGCGCGGCCGGCCACGTGCCGCTCGCCGGCGGCGTGCTGAAAGCTGCGGTCGACGATGCCGGCCGCGTGTTGAAGGGCGCGGTCGGCGTCGGCGGCGGCCTTCTGGAAGGCGCGATCGGTCTCGGCGGCCATCTGCTGCAGGGTGCGGACCGGTTCGTCGGCGGCGGCATCGAAGCGCTCGCGGACGGCGCGAAGACCGTCGGTGGCTGGGCCGTCGACGGCGCGAAGGCCGCCGGCGGCACGATCGTCGACGGCGCGAAGGCGCTCGGCCACGCCGCGAGCAAGGCGCTGCCCTGGAACTGGTAGCGCGCACTCGCCGCGGCATGGCTCGCCGCGGCGGAATTCGGCGATACTGCGCGCCGGCCACGGGATCGACGAAACGGTGAACACTCTCGTTCGCGTGCTGCTGGCGGCGGTCCTGCTGTCGGCCCCCCTAGCCCATGCGGGACGCGCAATGTCCGAAACCGATCCGAGCAAGGTCTTCGCCGACGCACGGACGGCTGCGCTCGCGACCGCGGCCGCCGACGGCGATGCGGCGCGCGTGAAGGCGCTCGTCGCCGCCGGCGCCGATCCGAACGGCCGCGGCAGCGAGGGCGTGACCGTGCTCGAGTGGGCGATGCTGAGGCGCAGCGCGCGCGGCGTCGACGCCCTGCTCGACGTCGGCGCCGATCCGAACCGGCCCGGGCTCGGCGGCGCGACGGCGCTGCACGTCGCCGCGATGGCCGACGATCCGTCGTACCTGAAGCGGCTGCTCGAGCGCGGCGCGGACCCGAACGCGCCGCACGGCGCGACCGGCGCGCCGCCGCTGTCGGCGGCGCTGATGAACCTCGACGGCACCTCGTTCGATCTGCTGCTCGCGCACCGCGCGGACCCGAACCGCGCCGACCGCCTCGGCGACACGCCGCTGCACGTCGCCGCGCAGGTGCACAAGACCGACGACGTGCTGAAGCTGCTCGACGCCGGCGCCGACCCGACGCGCCGGAACCAGCGCGGGCAGACGTTCCAGACCTACTTCGACATCGCGCCGGCCGGCGGCTTCAGCGCCGCGGCGCAGGCGAAGCGGCAGGCCGTGTTCGACTGGCTGAGCCGCCACGGCGTGCCGATCGAGAAGCCGGCGCACTGACACGCTCCGAGGCCCGGAACGCGCCGGCGTTCGGCGCACCGGTCGCGGATCGAAGGCTGCCCCGCCTCGTGCCCGAAGTCGCGCACGCGTCGGCGAAGGCGCGCACGCCCCGCTCGCGGCCGCGTGCGCGCGGCGCTCGCCGACGCATGTGCTCCGGAAGCCCGGCCGTCCGTCGCCGGCGCGGCCGCTGCGCGCGGCGCCGGCGGCGGATGCGAGAAAGTCCGGCGCGACCGATCGGCCGCGGCACCGGCTGACGCGTCGACATCGCTCGAATCGCGAGACCGCGTCCCGTCGGAGCCGCGACCGGCCGGCCGCTACTTCGCGGCCGGCGCGAGCATCAAGCGGTTCAAGCGACGGATGAACGCGCCGGGATCGGTGAGCGGATCGCCGGCGGCGACCTGCGCCTCCTCGAACAGCAGCAGGCCGAGGTCCTCCGCGCGCGCGGCGTCGGCCTCGTCGGCGAGTGCGCGCACGAGCGGGTGCTCCGCATTGATCTCGAGGATCGGCCTGCTGCCCGGCACCTCGTGGCCGGCCTCGCGCAGCAGCCGCTGCATGTGCAGCGCGATGTCGTGCTCGCCGAGCACGAGGCAGGCCGGCGACTCGGTCAGGCGGTGGCTGACGCGGACCTTCTCGACGCGGTCGCCGAGAATGCCGGCGAGCTTGTCGAGCACCGGCTTCGCGGCCTCCTCGGCCTGCGTGCGCCGCTCGGCGTCCTCGCCGTCCGCGTCGAGCTCGCCCTTGCCGGCGTTGCGCAGCTTCTTGCCGGCGTACTCGTCGAGATAGCCGATCATCCATTCGTCGATGCGGTCGCCGAGCAGCAGCACCTCGACGCCCTTCGCGCGCAGCCCTTCGATCTGCGGGCTGCTGCGCGCGGCGGCGAGCGAGTCGGCGGTCACGTACCAGATCGCGTCCTGGCCGGCCTGCATGCGGCCGACGTAATTGTCGAGCGAGACCGTCTTCGCGTCGCCCTCGGACTTCGTCGAGGCGAAGCGCAGCAGCTTCGCGACGCGCTCGCGGTTCGCCGGATCCTCGGCGACGCCTTCCTTGAGCACGTTGCCGAACGCGCTCTGGAACGTCGCGAACTTCTCCGGCTCGTCCTTCGCGAGCTTCTCGAGCAGGTCCAGCGTGCGCTTGACGCAGGCGGAACGGATCTGCGCAACGAGCCGGTTCTCCTGCAGGATCTCGCGGCTGACGTTCAGCGGCAGATCGTCGGAGTCGACGATGCCGCGCACGAAGCGCAGGTACGCCGGCAGCAGCTGCTCGCTCGCGTCCATGATGAAGACGCGGCGGATGTAGAGCCTGAGCCCCTTGCGCTCGTCGCGGCCGCTGAACACCGCGTCGAACGGCGGCTTCTCCGGCACGTACAGCAGCAGCGTGTAGCTCTGCGTGCCCTCGACGCGGTTGTGCGTCCACGCGAGCGCGTCGTTGAAGTCGTGCGTCAGCGACTTGTAGAAGCCCTGGTAGTCCTCGTCCTTGAGCTCGGCCTTCGGCCGCGTCCACAACGCCGCGGCGTGATTGACCGTCTCGAACTCGTCGGTCGGCGCGCCGTCCTTCTGCTTCGGCAGCCGGATCGGGAACGCGACGTGGTCCGAATAGCGCGTGACGAGCTCGCGCAGCTTCCACGCGTCGAGGAACTCGGTCTCGTCCGGCTTCAGGTGCAGCGTCACGGTCGTGCCGCGCTGCGGCGCGTCGACGCCCTCGAGCGTGTACTCGCCGCTGCCGTCGGAGGTCCAGCGCACGCCGGCGTCGGCCGGCGCACCGGCTTTGCGCGTCGTCAGCGTGACCTTGTCGGCGACGATGAACGCGGAATAGAAGCCGACGCCGAACTGGCCGATCAGCTGCGTGTCGCGGCGCGCGTCGCCGGACAGCGACTCGAGGAACTTGCGCGTGCCCGAGCGCGCGATCGTGCCGATGTTCTCGACGACCTCGTCGCGCGTCATGCCGATGCCGTTGTCGCGGATCGACAGCGTGCGCGCGTCGCGGTCGAACGTGATCTCGATGCGCAGGTCCGCATCGTCGGCGGTCAGCGCCGCGTCGGACAGCGCGGCGAAGCGCAGTTTGTCGCACGCGTCGGACGCGTTCGAGATCAGCTCGCGCAGGAAGATGTCCTTGTGCGAGTACAGCGAGTGCGTGACCAGGTGCAGGACCTGGGAGACTTCGGCTTCGAACGCGCGGGTTTCGGCGACGGTCGTCATGGCTCCCTCCGGATGCGAATTGCGGCGCAGATGGTGGCGCCGCGGCCGCGCTTCAAGCGCCGGCCGAGGACGCGCAGGAACCCGGCTCCGCCGAGTGCGTCGCCGGGCCGCGGCTCCGGGCCGGCACCTTCGGCCGGCGCGGCGGTCGCGCGTGTGCCGGCGCGGAGCGGTCGCGCCTGGCGCACGCAAAAAAAAGCGGCCGTCGTCGCCGACGGCCGCTTCTGACGAGGAGCATAGACGCGACTCGATGCTCCAAGACGGAGATGAGTGGCTCAGCTCTTGGCGTTGGCGCCGAGATCTTCCTTGATGCGCGCCGCCTTGCCTTCGAGTCCGCGCAGGTAGTACAGCTTCGCGCCGCGCACCTTGCCGCGACGCTTGACGACGACCGAGTCGATCGTCGGGCTGTGCGACTGGAACACGCGCTCGACGCCGGTGCCGTGCGAGATCTTGCGGACCGTGAACGCCGAGTTCAGGCCGGCGTTCTTGCGCGCGATGACGACGCCTTCGTAGGCCTGCACGCGCTCGCGGTTGCCTTCCTTGACCTTGACGTTGACGACGACGGTGTCGCCGGGGCTGAAGTCCGGCAGCGTGCGGCTCATCTGCGCGGCTTCGAATTGCTGGATCAGGTTGCTCATGGCACTCACCAATGGTCCGATTTCTCTATCGATTCTCGCCGGCGCGGCTCGCGGCCGCGCGGGTCCCTGCTTGCTCGTGCTCGCGCTGGAACTCGGTCAGCAGCGCGCGCGTCTTCTCGTCCAATTCGACCTTCTCGAGCAGATCCGGCCGCCGCAGCCAGGTCCGCCCGAGCGACTGCTTCAGGCGCCAGCGCCGGATCGCCGCGTGGTCGCCCGACGTCAGCACCGCCGGCACGTCGCCCCACTCGTCGCGCTCGGGGCGCGTGTAGTGCGGGCAGTCGAGCAGGCCGTTCGAGAACGAATCCTGCGCGGCCGACTCGGCGTCGTTCAGCACGCCGTCCTGCAACCGGCCGACCGCGTCGATCAGCACCGCGGCCGCGAGCTCTCCGCCGGACAACACGTAGTCACCGATCGAGATCTCCTCGCAGACCGCGTGCTGCAGGAAGCGCTCGTCGACGCCTTCGTACCGGCCGCTCAGCAGGACCAGATGGTCGCGCTGCGCGAGCTCGGCCACCTTGGCCTGATCGAGCCGCGTTCCCTGCGGGCTCAAGTAGATCGCCTTCGCATCGCTCGAACCGCTCGCGGCGCGCACCCCGGCCAGCGCCCGGCGCAGCGGCTCGATCATCATGACCATGCCGGGACCGCCGCCGTACGGCCGGTCGTCGGCCGAACGGTAGTTGTCGCTGGCGAAGTCGCGCGGATTCCACGTCGCGATGCCGATCAGGCCGCGCTCGCGCGCACGCCCGACGACGCCGATCCGCGTGCAGCTCTCGATGAAATCCGGAAACAGCGTGACGACGTCGATGCGCATCGCGCGCTTCCCGGCTCACCTTTACGTTCGTCCCGGAACGCGGAATCAAACAACAGACATCGTGTCTGCTTCGATCAAAATTCCGGATCCCAGTCGACGGTCAGGCGACCGCCGTCGAGATCCACCTGCGTGACGAACCGTCCGACCAGGAACGGGATCAGCCGTTCGCGCTCGTGGTCCCTGACGACCAGCACGTCGTTCGCGCCGGTCGCGAGCAGATGCGAGACCCGGCCGAGCGGCACGCCGTCGATCGTCGCGACCTCGAGTCCTTCGAGATCGGACCAGTAGTATTCGCCGGGCTCCGGCGCCGGCAGCGCCGAACGCGGCACCCAGATCTCCGCGCCGACCAGCGCCGCCGCCGCGTCACGGTCCGCGATGCCGGGCAGGCGCACGACGAGACCCTTGCCCTGCGCGCGCCCGTCGCCGCCGTCGAGCGTCGACTCACCGGACGCGGAGCGCATCAGCCAGGGCCGATAGCGGAAGATCTGCGTCCTCGGCTCGGTGTACGACTCGAGCTTCAGCTCTCCGCGTACGCCGTGTATTCCAACGATCCGGCCGAGCAGGACGCGTTTTTCGTCCGCTCCGCCCATGCGCCTCAGGCAGCGGCAGGCGTCTGCTTGCCGGCTTCCTTGTACAGCGCCCTGACCTTGTCGCTCATCTGCGCGCCCTTCGCGACCCAGGCCTGGATCTTCGCGGTGTCGAGCTGAAGGCGCACGTCCTTGCCGGCCGCGATCGGATTGAAATAGCCGATGCGCTCGATGTTGCGGCCGTCGCGCGCGTTGCGCTCGTCGGTCACGATGATGTGGTAGAACGGACGCTTCTTCGCGCCACCGCGGGAAAGGCGAATCTTGACCATCGTAGCTCTCTGAATTCTCGGGAAAATCGTTCCGCGGACGGACCGGAACGGCGAACCGCCCTCGAGGGAGCCGGTTATTCTAGCGGAATTCCACAAAAAATAAAGCCTCGTCGGCAGTTACGCCCCGACGGCTGCCGCGGCCGAACACACGGACGAACGACGATCCACGCGCGCGGCGATGCGCCCGTCCGCCGCCGCGGCGCTCCGCGACCCCGGCGCACGCGCGTCGATCACCGCGGCGGCACGAAGCCGCCACCGCCGCCGATTCCGCGCATCGCGCCGGACATCTGCCGCATCAGACCCTTGAGCCCGCCGCTGCCGAGCTTCGACATCATCTTCGCCATCTGCTGGTACTGCTTCAGCAGCCGGTTCACGTCGGCCGGCTGCGTGCCGGAGCCGCGCGCGACGCGCGCGCGCCGCGAGCCGTTCAGCAGGTCCGGATGGCGCCGCTCCTTCTTCGTCATCGAGCCGATGATCGCGATCATGCGGCGCACGTCGCGGTCGCCGACCTGCGACTTCACGTGATCGGGCAGGTTCGACGCGCCGGGCAGCTTCTCGAGCAGCGACGCCATGCCGCCCATGTTGACCATCTGCTCGAGCTGGTCCTTCATGTCGTTCAAGTCGAAGCGGCGGCCCTTGATGACCTTCTCGGCGAGCTTGCGCTGCTTCTCGTGGTCGACGCTCTGCTCGACCTGCTCGACCAGCGAGAGCACGTCGCCCATGCCGAGGATGCGCTGCGCGATGCGGTCCGGATGGAACGGCTCGAGCGCGTCGGTCTTCTCGCCGGCGCCGAGGAACTTGATCGGGCGCCCGGTCACGTAGCGCACCGACAGCGCCGCGCCGCCGCGCGCGTCGCCGTCGACCTTGGTCAGCACGACGCCGGAGAGCGGCAGCGCCTCGGCGAACGCCTTCGCGGTGTTCGCCGCGTCCTGGCCGGTCATCGCATCGACGACGAACAGCGTCTCGGCCGGATTCAGCGCCGCGTGCAGCGCCTTGATCTCGGCCATCATCTCGGCGTCGACGTGCAGCCGACCGGCGGTGTCGACGATCAGCACGTCGGCGAAGCTCTTCTTCGCCGCGTCGAGCGCGGAGCGCGCGATCGCGACCGGGTCCTGATCGCCCGCGGACGGATGGAACGCGACGTCGACCTGCTCGGCGAGCGTGCGCAGCTGCTCGATCGCGGCCGGCCGGTACACGTCGCAGCTGACAACCATGACCTTCTTCTTGCGGCGCTCCTTCAGGAACCGTGCGAGCTTCGCGACCGTCGTCGTCTTGCCGGCGCCCTGCAGGCCGGCCATCAGCACGATCGCCGGCGGCGCGACGGCGAGGTTCAGATCGCTGTTCGCGACGCCCATGACCGCGGTCAGCTCGTCGCGGACGACCTTCACGAGCGTCTGTCCCGGCGTCAGGCTGCGCAGCACCTCCTGCCCGAGCGCCTTGGCCTGCACGCGCTGGATCAGCGCCTGCACGACCGGCAGCGCGACGTCCGCCTCGAGCAGCGCGATGCGCACCTCGCGCAGCGCCTCGCGAATGTTCGCCTCGGTCAGGCGGCCCTTGCCGCGCAGGCGCTGCACGGTGGCGGAGAGACGGGTGCTGAGCGACTCGAACATGGCGCGGACCGGTACGGCGGAAGGACCGGCCATTATAGCGGCGCCCGCGCAGCCGGCGCCGCGCGCCGCGTTCTCCGCCGCGCGGGGCTGTGCGACACTGCGCGGATGCTGATCCCGTCACTCGCGCTGCTCGCGATCGCGTTGTATCTCCTCGCAGCGGGCCTGCTCGCGCGCCCGCTGCTCGGCGGCGGCGAGCCGCTGAACCGCAGCGCGGACGGCGTCGCCGCGCTCGCGGTGCTCGCGCACGCCGGCGTCCTGTTCGGCGTGCACGCCGGCACGCTCGACCTGCACTTCTTCGCCGCCCTTTCGCTGGTCGCCGCCGTGGTCGCCGCGCTGACGCTGGTGGTCGACCTCTGGCGCGCCGTCGCCGCGGTCGGCGTGGTCGTGTTTCCGCTCTGCGCGGTGCTGCTGGCGATCGACGTGTTCGTGAGCCCGTCGACCGCGCCGCAGCCGATCGATTGGCAGATCAAGCTGCACGTGACGTTCGCGCTGCTCGCGTTCGGCGTGCTGTCGATCGCGGCGGTGTTCGCGATCCTGCTCGCGCTGCAGGAGCGCGCGCTGCGCCATCGCCAGTTCGGCACCTGGCTGCGCGCGCTGCCTCCGCTGACGCTGACGGAGACGCTCCTGTTCCGCCTGATCGGCGCCGGCTTCGTGCTGCTGACGCTGACGCTGCTGAGCGGCATTCTGTTCGTCGACGACCTTTTCGGCCAGCACCTCGTGCACAAGACCGTGCTGTCGATCGTCGCCTGGCTGATCTTCGGTGCGCTGCTGCTCGGCCGCTGGCGCTACGGATGGCGCGGCCGCCGCGCGGTCAACCTGACCCTGACCGGCATGCTGCTGCTGCTGCTCGCGTTCTTCGGCTCGAAGTTCGTGCTCGAGCTGGTCCTGCACCGGCCTAACGTCTACTGACGCTCCTCAGCCGGTTTCGAATGCGGCCGCGAGCGCATCGCCGAGGCGGTCGACCGCGAGAATCTCGAGCTCGCCGATGCGCGGCTTCTTCGGCGCGTTAGCCTTCGGCACGATCGCGCGACGGAAGCCGTGCGTCGCGGCTTCGCGCAGACGCTCGTCGCCGTTCGGCACCGGCCGGATCTCGCCGGAAAGACCGACTTCGCCGAACGCGACGGCCTTGTCCGCCAGCGCGCGGTCGCGGAAGCTCGACAGCACCGCGAGCAGGACCGGCAGGTCGGCCGCGGTCTCCTGCACGCGGATGCCGCCGACGACGTTGACGAACACGTCCTGGTCGTAGACGGCCGCACCGCCGTGGCGGTGCAGCACCGCGAGCAGCATCGCGAGGCGGTTCTGCTCGAGGCCGAGCGCGACCCGGCGCGGATTGCCGAGCGAGCTCTGGTCGACCAGCGCCTGCACCTCGACGAGCAGCGGCCGCGTGCCTTCCCGCGTGACCATGACCGCGCTGCCCGGCGTCGGCTGCGCGTGCGCGGACAGGAAGATCGCCGACGGATTCGGCACCTCGCGCAAGCCGCGCTCGGACATCGCGAACACGCCGAGCTCGTTGACCGCGCCGAAGCGGTTCTTGAACGCGCGCAGCACGCGGAAACGCGAGCCGGACTCGCCTTCGAAATACAGCACCGCGTCGACCATGTGCTCGAGCACGCGCGGGCCGGCGATGCCGCCCTCCTTCGTCACGTGGCCGACGAGGAACACGCTGGTGCCGCTCTCCTTCGCGTAGCGGACCAGCCGCGCCGCGGACTCGCGCACCTGCGAGACCGAGCCCGGCGCCGCGGTCAGGAGCTCGGTCCAGATCGTCTGGATCGAATCGACGATCAGCACCTCGGGCTTCGCCGCG
>DASWOS010000047.1:0-7101 GCA_036398645.1 Dokdonella sp.
TTCTGGGCGCGGCGCGTCGGCCGCGACGGCTGGCAGTTCCCGCAGGGCGGCATGCGCAGCGACGAGACGCCGATCGAGGCGATGTATCGCGAGCTCGAGGAAGAGACCGGGCTCAGGCCCGATCACGTCGACGTGCTCGGCGCGACGCCGGGCTGGCTGCGCTACCGCCTGCCGCCGCGCCTCGTGCGCCGTCACGAGCGGCCGATCTGCATCGGCCAGAAGCAGGTCTGGTTCCTGCTGCGGCTGGTCGGCGACGAGTCCGCGTTCCGCCTCGACGCGAACGAGCGGCCGGAGTTCGATCTCTGGCGCTGGGTCGATTTCTGGTACCCGGCGACGCACGTCGTGAACTTCAAGCGCCGCGTCTACGAACAGGCGCTGCGCCACCTGGTCGGCCTCGCCGAGGACAGCTGCCGCGTGCCGCTGCGCCGCCCGCAGTGGGGCGCCGAGCTCGCCGCCGCGACCTGAGCGAAGCCGGCGGCCGGCTGGTTGACAATCATTCTCATTTGCATTGAAATTCGCGGGCATTGCCGATTGGGTGCCTGCATGTACGTCTGCCTCTGCAACGCCGTGACCGACCGCGCGATCCGTGAAGCCGCCGCCGCCGGCGTGCGCACGTTTGCCGAGCTCAGCGTCCGTACCGGCTGCAGCAGCTGCTGCGGCAGCTGCGAGGATCTCGCGCGCGAGATCTTCGAGGGCGCGCACGGCCGCACGCTCGATCTTCCGCTCGCCGTCGCCGCCTGATTCCGCGCGCGACGCGCGCGTTCGCATCGCATGCGGATGCGTGCGATTTTCGTTTCCTCATGCCTTGCGTGCCCGCGTTATAGTCCGGCGCCGTGCTCAAGCCGCGCGCGGCCGCCGTGACGCGGCCCGCGCTCGTTCCGGAGATTCGCGATGAAGGGCAATCCGAAGGTCATCGAACACCTGAACAAGGTGCTCTACAACGAGCTCACCGCGATCAACCAGTACTTTCTGCATTACCGCATGTACAAGCACTGGGGCTACGCGGAGCTCGCCGAGCACGAGTACAAGGAGTCGATCGACGAGATGAAGCACGCCGATCGGCTGATCGAGCGCATCCTGTTTCTCGACGGCCTGCCGAACCTGCAGACGCTCGGCAAGCTGCTCGTCGGCGAGACGCCGGTCGAGGCGATCCGCTGCGACCTCACGCTCGAGCAGCTCGCGCTGCCGGACCTGCACGCGGCGATCGCGGACTGCGAGAGGATCGGCGACTACGTCAGCCGCGAGCTGTTCGAGGACATCCTCGAGTCCGAGGAGGAGCACATCGACTGGCTCGAGACGCAGCTCGGCCTCGTCGCGCAGCTCGGCGAGGTGCCGTACTTGCAGACCAAGGTCGGCAGCTAGCCGACGCCGTGCGCGCCGGCGGCTAGGTCGCCGACGCGCGGAAGTCGAACGCGAGCTCGCGGTCGGCCGCCTGCACGAAGTTGCCCTGGACGAAGTCGATGTCGAGCTTCCACAGCGCCGACGCGCCGCGCACGTCCTCGACGCGCGGCGCGACGACGCGCCAGCCGCGCTCGTGCGCACGCGCGACGAGCGCGCGCAGCGCGTCGCGTGACGGCTCGTCGTCGCCCTGCAGCGCGCGCGGCGACAGCTTGACGAACGCGAGCGGCAGCGCCGACGCGGCCGCGTCGCTCTCCTCGTCGAAGCCGGACAGCGTCAGCGGCACGCCGAGCGCACGCAGCGCGTCGGCGTAGCGCGCGGCCTCGGCCGGCGCGGCCGCGACGTCCGCCGCGCGCAGCTCGATCGACACCGCCGCCGCGGCGACGCCGTGCCGCGCGAGCGCGGCCGCGAGCCGCGCCGGCGCCTCGGCGTCGCGCAGACTCGTCAGCGACTGATTCACGAACAGCCGCGTCGTGCGGCCGTGCCGCGCGCGCGCGCCGATCCGCTCGACGCAGTGCTCGACGACCCAGCGGTCGATCGCGCCGATCAGGCCGCCGCGCTCGGCGGCCGGCACGACCTCGGCGGCGGAATGCACGCGGCCGTCGCCGGCCTCGAGCCGCAGCAGCGCCTGGAACTGCTCGTCCTCCTCGCCGCGCAGCGAGACGATCGGCTGGAACAGCAGGCGCAATCCGCCGCCGTCGAGCGCGTCGCGGATGCGCTCGACGAGTTCCGCGTCGGCATTCGTCGCCGCGTCGCGCACGACGAACACGCCGTGGCGGCCGTCGGCGGCGGCCGCGCGGATCGCGTCGCGCGCCGCGTCGTGCATCGCGTCGGCGCTCGCCGCGCCGGCGACGAACGGGCAGACGCCGACGTCGAAGCCGATCGTCGCGTCCGGCGGCGCGTCGGCGAGCGCCTCGAGCACGAGCCGCTCGCGCAGGCGCAGCGCGTAGGACTCGAGCAGCGCCGGCTCGCAGTCCGCGTCGAACAGCAGCAGTGCGCCGTCCGGCGCCTGCGCGACCCGGTCGTGCGGACCGGCGTGCGCGGCGAGCAGCGCGCCGGCGCGCGCGAGCAGCGCCGCGATCCGCGGCGCACCGAGCCGCGCGCGCAGGTCCGCCGCGGCGTCGAGCTCGAACCGCAGCAGCCCGCCGTCGCGCGTGCGCGCGTCGCCGCGCACGAGGCAGGCGGCGACCTGCTGCAGCAGCGCGTCCGCGGCGGGCAGCGCCGGCGCGGCGCGGTCCGCACCGGACTCGCCGCGCGCGCGGCGCACGCGTTCGCCGACGACCATGACGAGATCGTCGGCGTGCACGGGCTTGGCGAGCAGCCCGTCCGTGTCGGACGGCGGCGCCGCCGCCGGCGCGCCGCCGGCTTCCTCGCCGAGGAACACGACCGGTACCGCGGCGAACGCGTCGCGCTGGCGGATCAGCGCGCGCAGATCGACGCCGTCGCATTCGGGCATGTACCGGTCCATCAGGATCAGCTCGGGCCGGAACCGCTCGAGCTCGTCGAGCGCGGCGAGCGGACGGCCGATCGCATGCGTGCGCATGCCGGCCCGGCGCAGCACGGCCGCGGTCGATTCGAGCTCGGCGCGGTCCGTCGCGACGATCATGACGCGGTACGCGTCGTCCGCGGAGGCATCGTCGTCGACGGACGCGGCCGGGGCCGTGTCGGCGCCGCTCGGCGTGGCCGCCGCTGCGGCGAAACGTTCGGCGTAGTCCGGCGGCGGCGCGACGAGCAGCGGAAAGCCGTCCTCGTGCGTCGGTCCCTCGACGACGACCGCGCCCGCGGCGCCCGCGCGCTGCAGCGCGGACGGCGCCGGCAGCTCCGCGACGAGCGCGGCGATCCGCGTCGCGGTCGCCTGGTCCGGCAGTTGCGGCGGCGCGGTCAGCGGCGCGAGCGCGGCGTCGAGCGCGCCGACCGGTCGTGCCCAGGCGTCCTCGCCGAGCGCGGCGCAGCCGGCGGCGAGCAGCGCCGCGTCGGCGCGCAGCACGACGATCGCATTGATGTCCCAGCTGCCGGCGCAGAGCCGCTCGCCGCGCTCGCGCAGCCAGGCCAGCCGTTGCGGCAGCTGCATGCGCAGCAGGCGCTGACGGTTCGGGTCGTGCGGATCGAGGTCGCGCGCGGGCATTCGTTTCCCCGAGTCGTCGCGACTATACCAGCGCGCCCGCGCAGCCGAGCTACGGCTTGACGACGACGAGCACGACGATCGCGATCAGCAGCAGCCCCGGCACCTCGTTGAAGATCCGCAGCCAGCGGCCCGAGCGGCGATTCGCGTCGCGCGCGAACTCGCGCGTCAGCTTGACCAGCAGCGCGTGGTAGACGATCAGCAGCGCGACCAGCGCGAGCTTCGCGTGCAGCCAGCCCTGGCCGAGATAGGCCGGGCTCGCGTGCGCGAACGCGGCGAGCGTCAGCGCGCCGAACAGCACGGCGAGGCCGCCGCCGATGTGCGTCATCACGAGCAGGCGCCGCTCCATGATCTTCAGGCGCTCGCGCACCGCGGGCTCGCGCGCTTCGGCGTGATGGACGAACAGGCGCGGCAGATAGAACAGGCCGGCGAACCAGGTCACGACGAAGACCACGTGGAACGCCTTCAGCCAGAGCATGCGCGAATTCCGAAAGGAATCGTGAGTATAGAGCGCGTGCGGCGCGGCGCGCGCGCTCGCCTTGACCGTGTCGGAACGTGCGACGTATAAGCGACGGCTCCGCCCGCGGCGCCCGCTCGCGCATCATGCCGAAAGCCGTTCCGCCGTTCGTCGTCAGGCCGCACGATCCGGCGCAGCAGCGCCGCGTCTGGGGTCTGCTCGCGGTCGCGTGGATCGCCTCGTCGCTGATCGTCGCCGCGCTCGCGTCGGGCGTCGCCGCGTACGTGCCGAAGAGCGACGTCGGCGCGCGGCTCGCCGCGGCCGAGGCCGAGAACGAGTCGCTGAAGGTGCGCGTCGCGATGCTCGACCGCGCCGCGCAGGTCGCCAAGGCCGCGCTCGCCGACGTGCAGCAGACGCTGCGCGAGCGCGACGAGGAGATCGCCGGGCTGCGCGCCGATCTCGCGTTCTACGGCCGGCTCGTCGGCGGCGGCCGCCGCGAGGGCCTCGCCGTGCACGCGCTGCAGCTCGCGCCGGTGCGCGATTCGCAGGCGTGGAACTTCACGGTCACGCTGACGCAGAACTACCGGCGCGGGCAGGACACGAAGGGGCGCGTGAGCCTCGGCGTCGAAGGCGTGCAGGACGGCAAGCTGACCACGCTCGACTGGAGCGCGCTGAACCAGGGCCAGAACAGCGCCGGAATCGAGTACGGCTTCAAATATTTCCAACAGGTCGGCGGTACCATCATGCTCCCGCGCGGCTTCACTGCGAACCGGGTGACGGTGCGCGCCGACGGCGACGGCGGCCGCGTCGAGCAGGAATTCTCCTGGGCGGACGCGGCCAAGGGCGAGGAGGGCGACGATGTTCGGCAGTGACAAGCGCAACGCGAAAGCGGTCGCGGCGATCAGCACGCTGATCGCCGAAGGCACGAAGATTCGCGGCGACGTGCACTTCAGCGGCGGGCTGCATCTCGAAGGCGTCATCGACGGCTCGGTCTCGGCCGACGGCGCCGACGCCGTGCTGACGCTCAGCGAGAAGGGCCGCATCAACGGCGAGGTGCGCGTGTCGAACGCGGTCGTCAACGGCACCGTCAACGGCGACGTGTTCGTCGGCGAGCGGCTCGAGCTCGCCGGCAACGCGCGCGTCGAGGGCAACATCCACTACAAGGTGCTCGAGATGGCCGCCGGCGCGCAGATCAACGGCAAGATGCTCTATCAGGCCGAATCGCCGCGGCGGCTGCCGTCGCCGGACTTCGGCGAAGCGGTCGCCGCCGAGGGCCTGACTTGAAAACCGCCGCCGCCGCAGCCAGTTCGAAGCGACGGCGTCCCGGTCCGGTCGCGCCGCCCGCCGGCCGCGGACCGTTCGGATCGGGTGCCGGGCGCTCCCCCGCATCCGTTGCGATCCGACCATGAACGACACGCTTACGCCGAGCTACCTCGATGCCGCCGAGGCGCCGCTGAACTTCACCGCGGCCGCCGCCGGCAAGGTGCGCGAGCTGATCGCCGAGGAAGGCAATCCGGACCTGAAGCTGCGCGTCTACATCAGCGGCGGCGGCTGCTCCGGCTTCCAGTACGGCTTCACGTTCGACGAGGCGCGCGCCGAGGATGACCTCGCCGTCGCGCGCGACGGCGTGACGCTGCTCGTCGACCCGCTGAGCCTGCAGTACCTCACCGGCGCCGAGATCGACTATTCCGAATCGCTGACCGGCGCGCAGTTCGTGATCCGCAATCCGAACGCGAAGACGACCTGCGGCTGCGGCTCGTCGTTCTCGATCTGACCGCGTGAGCGCGCACGTCAACGTCTTTTCCGGAACTCCGCTCGAGCGCAATTCGGAACGGCGCGACGATGCGGCCTGGGCCGCCGCGCAGCTCGCCGATCCGCGCGCGTGCTTCCTGCTGCTCGGCGAGCCGGTCGCGGGCGGCCGCCGCGCGCTCGTGCGGGCCGACGCCGACCGGCTGCGCTGGCTCGACGCCGCCGAGCGCGCCGCGCTCGCGCCGGAGCTCGCGCCGGCGACGTATCTCGGCACCGACGCTTCGGGCCCGCGGTTCGCGCTCGCGGCCGACGCGGCGACGGCCGCACGCATCGCCGCGGAGCTCGGCGCGCGCTTCGTCGACCTGCGCAGCGCGGGCCAGCGCCTGTCCGCGCTCGAGTCCGGCGCGTTCGCGTATGCGCGCGCGCTCGCGCACTGGCAGGAGCGCACGCGCCACTGCGGCGCCTGCGGCGCGCCGGTCGAGCTCGTCGCGCTCGGCCATCGCGCGCGCTGCACGAATCCCGCGTGCGCGCTCGAGCATTTCCCGCGCGTCGATCCCGCGATCATCGTCATCGTGCGCTGGCGCGACCGCTGCCTGCTCGGCCGCCAGGCGAGCTGGCTCGAGAACCGCTACTCGACGCTGGCCGGCTTCGTCGAGCCGGGCGAGTCGCTCGAGGACGCGGTGCGCCGCGAGGTCGAGGAAGAAGCCGGCGTGCGTGTCGGCGCGTGCGCTTACCATTCGTCGCAGCCGTGGCCATTCCCGTCGTCGCTGATGCTCGGCTTCACGGCCGAGGCCGAGGACGCGACGATCCGGATCGGTCCCGAGCTCGCCGATGCGCGCTGGTTCGGCGCCGACGACCTGCTCGCCGCGCTCGCCGCGCGGCGCATCGTGCTGCCGCCGCGGCTCTCGGTCTCGCACGAGCTGATCGCGCACTGGCTGCGCGAGGTCGCCGGCGTCGAGCTCGCCGAGCATCTCTCCGAGGAACCCTGGCAGAAAGCGTCGGCGTAGTCGCGCGCGTGCCGGCAAGCGCGTCGGCGCCGGCTACAATAGCCGGACTCTACCGACGCGGTCTTCGCGAGCGCCATGGCACAGATCCTGTTGGCCGTCCTGATCGTCCTCGCCGCCGCCTATGCGCTGCCGGACCTCGCACGCCTGCGCGACTTCAGCTGGCTCAGGGCGCTGCAGTCGCGCTGGCCCGGCGCGGCCGACGACGGCGCACGCGGCGGGCTGTCGCTGATCCTTTTACCGGTCGCGATCGCGCTCGTCGGCGTGCTGATCGAAGTCGCGCTCGGCCGCGTGCTGTTCGGTCTGCCGGCGTTCGCGTTCGCGGTCGCGGCGCTGTTCTACAGCTGGGGTCCGCGCGAGCTCGAGGCCGA